>DASUNJ010000520.1:0-7152 GCA_036277235.1 Thermoanaerobaculia bacterium
CGTCGGCGGCCCTGCTCAGGCCCGAGCGCCCGGCAAAGTCGACCTGGGCGCTGGAGCGGGCCGGGACGTCCAGGGCGGCCTCGTCGAGGACGGCGCCCTCGGCGTCGAGGAGCCGGGCCCGGCACCGGGCCGGCTTGTTTCCAGGGACGGCCGCGCCCACGACCAGGAGACGGTGGCTGTCGCGCTCCAACCCGGTGAGAGCGGCCGTGCCGCCCGCGGGGTGCAGATTGTCGAGTCGGTCCGCGGTGGTATCCGCGGTCATCATGGAAACGGCGAGGCAGAGGGTCAAGGCGAACAGCGAGAGGACGAGCCTGATCACAACAGACAACCTCCTACAGCGAGCGTCTTACGGACTCACAGGAACGAGTTGGCTGTTATTACTATATCGCAATTAGCGGGAATGGCAAGATGACCCCGGCGATCCGGGGTCATCTTGTGTTGCGGCTACGGAGTCATCTCGATCCTGAGGTTCGAGTACACCCAGCCGTAGGTGGGGAACTCGATCCCTCCCGCCGCCTGGGCCGCGGTGTGTCCGAATTGCACGAACAGCCCCGCTGCGGGCACCGTGATCGTCTTGTTGGTCGCCGAGCCGTTCATCTCCAGGATCGAGACCGTGGTGCCTCCCGAGGTGACCGTCATGGTGATCTTGTTGATCTCCGCGTCGTAGACATAGCGCACATGGTAGGAGACCCCCTGCTGGAACGTCAGGGGGACCTCCTGCATCGTCACGGCCTTGGCCGCCATGTCCACGTTCTGGGTGTTCTTGATCCCGCTCCGCGGCGGGCCGAACGTGTTCACGTTGGCGATGGTGTTGCTCCGGTACTTGCCGCGATGGATCCAGATGAGGTTGTGGTTGCCGTCGGGCTTGCTCGGCGTCCACGGGCCGGGGACCACGTCCCACTCGGCGACGAACCTCCGGAGGGCCAGAGGCTGCGGTACCGGGACGTTGATGATCCTGACCTCCTGACCTGCGACCGGCAGGTGGACCTGGCCCGTGCGCTCGAACACGATCGCGCCGGGCGTGGGTCCCGGACCCGCTGGGCCGGGCAGGGTCGAGGCGCCCGAGGCCGAGGGGGTCACGAACGAGAGCAGCGTCCGCGATGCGGTGAACACCGGCGCGAACGCGAAAAAGAGCTGGTTGCAGGTGACCTGGGCGCGGGCGTCGGCGATCGACGGCGCTCCCAGGAGCAGCAGGGCATCGCCGAAGCTGCGCAGCGACAGCGGCTGCACGCTCACCCGCGCGGTGCCTCCGAGCTGCGTGCCGTCGGCCCGGAAGACCTGAATGTCGCAGGCCGCCTCCCGGTTGGAGAGGTTCACCACCGCCAGGTCCGTGTAGGAGCCCGCCTGGTCGCGGAAGAGACCCTGCAAGTGCGCGGACGAGCCCGCGGTCAGCGCGTTGTCCGACGAGATCACCGGCACCTCGGTCGTGCCGGCGAAGCCGCTGGCGGGGGAATTCGCCATCCGCGCATGGACGAACACCTGGGTGACCGCCTCGATCTCCAGCAGCCCGGGCGCGTCCGGAGAGCTGATGCCGACCAGTTTGTTGGTGCGCAGGGGCAGGAGCGTTGCCTTCGTGCTCGGCACGGGCCGCTGGGTGCCGTTCGTGCCGGCGGGCAGGAAGAGCGTGCCGTACCGCCGCTCCTGCGGGCCGCTGTTGCTCAGCCAGACCTCGGTGAGATGGGTGCTCCCGCCCGGGCCGTTGCGGTCGAGCACCGGGATGTAGACGAAGCCGGCGAAGGCGGGGGAGAGGGACAGGGCCGCGACGGCGAGCGCAATACCGACGACCAGACGCTTCTTCATGGGATCGACAACCTCCGGACATCCGGGTCAACTGCATGGAGAACCGGGACCCGGAGGAATGATAGCAAAGATGGAATGAGAGGTCGGGAATCGCAGCGCGGCAGCCTCCCCCCGGCGCGCACAGCCTGCTACGCGGGTGCCGGGAGCGTGACCGCGCCCGCCGCCGTGAGCGACGCCTCTCCGTCCATCTCCTCATAGGGATACCAGCCGTTACGAGCCCACCGGCGGGCGCTGGCGATGCGGGGGGCGTACTCGCGGTGAAGCTCCCTCGCGGTTCCGAGGGAGGTGTCGAGCAGGAGGCGGAAACCCTCGAACGTCGGGCGCGGCCGGCCATGGAAGAGGGCAAACTTGGCCAGCGTCCGCAGTGTCCGGCGCGAGGACGTGAGCCGCGAGTTCGCCCAGTGCTGGAGCTCGCGCATCTCCTCCGGCCTGATGTTGGGGTGGTTCCACACCAGGTTGCGCGAGTTGTACTTGCTCAGGTTGCCGTCCAGCAGTCCGTAACGGTCTTCGATGATCGAGCGTTGGTCGGTTCGTGGGTAGGGCGTCAGCACCTGGACCTGGACCACATCGAGATCCAGCCGTGACAGGGCCTCGATATCGCGGCGAATGGAGGGAACGGTGTCCTCCGGAAAGCCCAGGATGTAGAAGCCCTGCACAAACAGGTTCAGGCGGCTCATCTGCGCGAGGAGGCGCACGCTGTCGAGCTGGTCGATCCGCTTCGAGGCGCCGGCGAGAGAGCTCTGATTCAGGCTCTCGATCCCCAGGTGGGCGCCGAACAGTCCCTTGGCGTACCAATCGTCGAAATTCTTCAGCAGGGTGTCGACCCGGGTGAGGGCGATCCACCGCATCCCATGGCGGTGCAGCAGGTCGACGACCTCCCGGGAGTGCTCCCGGAAAGTCCCGAAGTTCTCGTCCAGGATGTTGATCCCCCGCACGCCTCGCCGCTTGTAGGTCCAGAGTACCTGGTCGATGGATTCCAGGGAGATCTGCGACGCCTTGCCGTAGAAATCCGGCGTCTGGCAGAAATTGCAGGTCCAGGGGCAGCCGCGCGAGGTGAACAGGATCCCGGAGAGGACCATCCAGGGGAAAAGATTGGTTCCCAGGGCGCCATACATCTCGGGATGCACCAGCCCGGCCGCAGGGGCCGGAGCTGCGAGGGCTTCCGCGAGCCGGACCTCGCTCCAGCCCGTGAAGACCCGGTCGAATGCACCGGCCACCTGCGGCGAGTAGGCACCGAAGTTTCCGGCCCACACCTCCTGCACCCCGGCCCGCCGCGCCTCCTCGGCCATCCGGAGCGCGATCTCGGTCTCGTTGATGTAGAAGGAGATGCCCAGCACCCGCGGGCGGGAGGCGAGAGCCGCCGCAAACTCCTCCCGCGTGGGGTACTCCAGGATCTCGCACGGCAGGTTCGCTTTCAGGAAGCAGAGCCCAGGATGGTTGAGGAACGACATGGCCATGCGCACCCGAGACGGCCGCTTGTCCCATCCGTGAACATTGGGCGAGCAGCCGCCGATGGGCTGGACCGGGGAGACGAACAGGACGGAATCGGATGCCATGGATTCCTCCCTCGCAAGGTGGATCGACAAGATCGACGCTCGCGGGTTTCCGCGGAGGGATCATAGCAAAGGCCGGATGACAGCTCCTACTGTCGTAGACTCGGGCCGCATCCTATGAGGGACGACGATCGCAGACTTTCCCTGGGCGTATTGCTCGCTTTTCTGCTGCTCTGGGGCGGGTTCCTGATCTTTCGCACCTCGTTCATGGCCGAGGACGGCAAGCGGTATTTCTGCCTGTTCGACGACGCCATGATCTCCATGACCTACGCCCGCAACCTGGTGGAGGGGCACGGGCTCAACTGGGCGCGCCACGGCGCTCCGGTCGAGGGGTTCAGCCATCCGCTCTGGCTGGTGCCCATGGTCGCGGCCAACCTGCTGCCGATAGAGCTGCGCTTCCGCAGCCTGCCCGTGCAGCTCCTCTCGCTGGCCGTGCTCGTGCTCCTGGTCCTGGCCGTCCGGCGCCTGATGCTCTCGTGGTTCTCGGGCGAGCGGGCTCGGTGTTCGGGGCATTGGATGCCCGCCGCGATCATGACCGCCTTCTGCTACTCGCTGGCGTACTGGTCGCTCATGGGCATGGAGACCGGGCTGCAGGCCCTGCTCGCCGTGGTGGCCGTCCATCTCGCGATCGCTTCGGTGGAGGGGAGGCGCGAGCGCCACCTGGAGCTGTGGGCCGTCTGCGCCGCGGCGTACCTGCTGCGCATGGACATGCTGCTGCTCGTGCTGGCGGTCCAGGCCTGGGTGGTGGCGCGGGGCGGTCTGGGCCGCGACCGCCGGAGATGGCTCCTCGGGCTTGGGCTCTTCCTGGCCGCGGCGCTCGGCTACGAGCTGTTCCGCTGGGTCTACTTCCACGATCTCCTGCCGAACACGTACTACCTGAAGCTGACCGGCGTACCCCTGACCGTCCGGCTGCTGCGCGGGCTCCTCGCGCTCGAGGTCTTCGTCCTCGACCATCTGCCGCTCCTTCTTCTCGCCGGGCTTGGAGCCATGGCCCTGCGTCGCGACCGTCGGCTGGAGCTGCCGGCCGCGATCTTCCTCCTGTACTGCGCCTACAGCGTCTGGGTCGGCGGCGACGCCTGGGACCTGACCGAAGAGGTGCCGCTGCGCGCGAACCGCTACATCTCCTTCGTGTTGCCACTGCTGTTCGTGCTCCTGAACGGGTTTCTGAACAGGATCAAGAGCGCGGCGTGGGTGGCGGGCGCGGCCGGAGCCCTGGGCCTGCTCCTCGTCAACGGCCTCTGGCCCGGAGGCTCGGATTGGCGCCTGATGATCGGAACCCGGCGGCCGCCGCAGGTGGAGAGCCAGCGCAAGGTGCTGCGCCAGCTCCACCGGATGCAGCGGATCGTGCGGTTCGGGGCGACGGTCGCCACGGCCTGGGCGGGCATCCCGGCCTACTTCAGCGATTACAAGATGGTGGACATCCTGGGCTTCAACGACCGCCACGTGGCTCGCTTACCGAGCCGGACACCGAGCCGGATGCCGGGAGCCGGATTCCGTCCGGGCCACGACCGCTGGGATTTCGACTACCTGCTCGGCCGCGTGCGGCCCGACGCCTTCTTCCAGGTATGGAAGGGGCTGCGCCTGGAAGGGGTCAAGGTGGGCGAGCTGATGACCGGCGCCGGCTACCGGCGGCACAAGGGCATCTGGCTCAAGCGCGGCTCGCCCTTCGTCCGGGACCTGCCGGCTACTGGAACATCTCCACCCTGAGGTCGTAGTACGACCAGCCCCAGCTCGGGATCTCGGGGCCTTCCTGGCCCGGGAAATGGCCGAACTCCACGTTCAGGGCGGGCGGATGGACCGTGAGGATGTGGCCCGAGGCCGTGCCGGGCATGCTGAAAGTCCTGAGCTTCGTGCCCGCCTGGGAGATCTCCGTGGTGATCTGGTTCGTCGTCGCGTCGTAGGTGTACCGCAGGTGGTAGCGCTTGCCCTGCTCGAGCTGCAGCCCCGCCTCGTTGCTCGTTACCTGGCCGGCTCCCATGTCCACGTTCTGGTTCATCTTGATCGTGAACTTGTTCGGCCCGAAGGCGTTGACGTTGGCGATCGTGTTGCCGCGGAACTTGCCGCGGTAGAGCCAGATGATGCCGTGGTTGCCCGGGATCTTCTCGCGGTTCCAGGGGCCCGGGATGAAGTCGCACTCGATGACCATGCGCTTCACGGCGAGCGTCGTCTGGATCGGGATGTCGACCGTGCCCTTGGCGTTGTTCGGCGGCGTGGCGGTGTGGATGTGGCCGCTCTTCTGGAAGACGACCGAGTTGCCCGGGCCGGGAGTGGGATTGGGGTTCGGGCCGCCGCCGCTGTCCGCGACGGTGGAGGCCGACGGCTCCAGGAACCAGACCTGCGACAGGGGCAGGTTGACCACCGAGGCGAAGACGAAGAACGGCTGGTTGCAGGTGACCTGGACCCGCGCGTCCGAGATCTTCTGCTCGCCCACGGCGCCGAGCGCGTCGTCGAACTGGCGCAGCGACAGGGCGAAGAAGGACAGCGTCACCGTCGAGCCGATCGCCGTTCCATCCACCCGGAAGAGCTTGAGCTCGCACTGCGCTCCCTGGCTGCCGAGGTTCACCACGCCGAGGTTCGAAGCGGTGCCCCGGCCGGGATCGCGCTCCAGGCCGACCAGGTAGGCGGCCTTGCCCGCGGCGATGGTGTTCGTGGACGAGATCACGGGCACCGAGGTCCGCGTCTGAATGCCCGAAGGCGAAGTGTTGATGAGCTGCGCCTCGACCGACAGCTCCTGGCCGGAGCGCACTTCGAGGAGGCCGGACGTGGGGCCCACGTTCGAGAGCAGGAAGGTGCGTTGCGCGGGCACCGGGATCTCCGGGCCGCTGCCGTGCGTGCCGTCCGTGCTGGCCGGGATGAAGTGCGTGGAGAAGCCGCGCTGCGAGCCGGCCGGGTTCGAGACCCAGACCTCGGTCGAGTGCAGGCTGCCGTCGTTCCAGCTCGGCAGGGTCACCGGGACGTAGACGGGACCCGCCCAGACCGGGACGGCCGCAGAGCACAGCGCAAGGGCGGCGAGCGTTGCCTTCTTCACGGGCACCTCCTCGGGAGGTTACAGACGTACTGCAGAAAATAGCTTCCTGAAACATAGGTTACGCCAGTTGCGCCGCCCGCGCAAGACCCCCATGAAGAGTCGTAAAGCGGCATAAACAAAAGCGGACCGGGTTTCCCCGGTCCGCTTCGGTCGGTCGTGGCTTCTGCCTCAGTTCAGGACGTTCAGCTCGACGCGCAGGTTGGAGTAGCGCCAGCCGAAGCTCGGCATCTCGGGGAAGTGCTGCCCCGGGAAGTGGCCGAACTCGGCGAACATGGCGCCCTTGGTCGAGTAGCCGAAGACCGGCACGGACAGGGTGCGGTTCTGGGCCGTACCCAGCATGTCCATCTGCTTTTGCAGCACGCCGTTGAGGAACACCTCGGTCCTGACGTTGCGGTTGGCGGCGTCATAGGTGTAGCGCAGGTGGTAGGTGGTGTTGTTGGCAAACGCGAGACCCACCTTCTGGTTGGTGTTCTGCTGCTTGCCCATGTCCACGTTCTGGTTCATCTTGACGATGCTCTTGCTGGGGCCGAAGGCGTTCACGTTGCCGACCGTGCCGCTGCGGAAGCGGCCGCGGTGGAGCCAGATCATGCCGTGGTTGCCGTGCGGCGTCTTCTTGTGCCAGGGGCCGACCGAGACGTCCCACTCCAGGACCAGCTTGCCGACCTTGAGGTCCTTGGGCACCTTGACGCAGACGATGCCCTTCGCCTTGGTCGTGCTGGCGTTGTGGATGGTCCCATCCACGCCGGCGATGAACAATCCGGGCTCGACCTG
>DASUNJ010000521.1:0-15382 GCA_036277235.1 Thermoanaerobaculia bacterium
CCGGGAAGCCTTTTTCGCTCTGGCCGCCGAAGCGGGCATCCAGGGCATCCCCTTCGCCGGGCACGTCCCCATGACCGTGGAGCCGGCCGAGGCCGCGGAAGCGGGTCAGCACAGCGTCGAGCACATCGCGACCCTGGTCGAGGGCACCTACTCGGCCCGCTTTACCAGCGAGACCGCCTCGTTCGAAGCCATGCCGCGATGGGTCGAGGACGAGGTGCCGGACCTCGCCAGGACCTTCGCGCGGAACGGCACCTGGTTCGTGCCCACGATCATCGCCTACGACCTCCGAGCCCGCCGTGCCGAGCTCGCCGACCATCCGGACTCCCGGTTGCGCTTCGCGTCCCCTCCCCTGCGCAGCTACTGGGACCAGGTGTTCCCACTCTCCGAGAGGGACCGGAATCCCGCGGGCGTCGCGCGTCGAAAGAGGTTCGTGGAGCTCGGCAAGGAGATGATTCGGCACATGCATGAGGCCGGCGTGCCCATTGCCGTGGCCACCGACCTCGCTGGCCGCGACGTGCTGCCCGGCTTTTCCGTTCACGACGAGATCGGGCTCCTGGCCGATGCCGGCCTCACCCCGATGGAGGCGCTGAGGGCGGGAACGTCGGAGGCAGCCCGCCTGCTCAACGCGTCCGACACGCTGGGCACCATCGCCCCCGGCAAGGCCGCGGACCTCGTGCTCCTGGACGGCGATCCGCTGGCGGACGTGAAGAACGTCGAAAAGATCTCAGCCGTGGTCCTGCGCGGAAAGCTCCTGGAGCGCGCGGACCTCGACCGCCTGCTGGAGGCCGCGGCGCGCTAAGCTCCTGGCGCTCTCCGACTGTGTCCGGGAGATCGCGGGCAGGCCACGCTCAACGGCTGAGCGTCGAATCGTAAATCTGCATCTAGCTATTTCATGATGTATTCTTCCTCCTGTTCGGTTGGTCACGTCAACGAAAACCTGCCACCGGAGGAAGCCTCATGATGAACGTCTTGCTGCTCGCCGTCGTATCGTTCCCTCTCGTCCTCGTTCCCTCCAATCCTGGAACCGTTGCGGGGACGCCTGAAGCGGCGCAGTCGCCTCATGCAAGCCTGGGCGTTCCCGAGCCGGAGGCGAGAGCCTGCTCGGTCGTCTGGCCGGTAGCCGGTGATGACTACGTCAGCACGACACTGAACACTCCCGTGACCTTCAGGCCGCTGGACAATGACACCGACACCCCGGAACAGGACCTGCTGTCCTTCGAGCAACCGGCGCACGGAACGGCGGAGCGGGTGGGTCTCGACGCCATAAAGTACACGCCCGCTACTGGATATACAGGGAGCGATAGCTTCACCTATACCCTCTTTGGCTGCCTCCAGTGTTTCCAGGGCGGGTGCACCGAGCCCGAGTTCGATGAAGGGACCGTCTACATAACCGTCACCAACTGACCGGGCGCAGGTTTACCGCCGCCCGAGCAACGCCACCACCCTCACCGGCCCCCCGGAGCCCCCGGCGATCTTCATCGGCAGCGCGATGACCCAGGCGCCGGTCTCCGGGAGCCGGTCGAGGCCGGTCAGGTTCTCCAGCCCCGGGACGTCGGCGGCCGCGGCCGTCTGGTGGACAATGAAGTCCTTCGAGGGGCCGTAGTCGATGCTCGCCGTGTCGACCCCCAGGACTCCCACCTTCCTCTCCTTGACCAGCAGCTCGGCCGCCTCCTTGCCGAAGGATGGGAAGTGGAGGTTCGAGGCGTCGCCGGGCTTGTCATCGCCCAGGTAGCGCTTGCGGTCAGGCCAGCGCGCGCTCCAGCCGGTGCGCAGCAGGACGATCGCGCCCTGCGGGATGCGGCCGTTGCGCTGCTCCCAGGACTGCACGTCCGCGGGCGTCAACCGGTAGTCGGGGTTCTCAGAGGCTTGGCGCGAGACGTCGATCACCACCGCCGGAGCGATGAGCTGCCGGACCGGCACCTGATCCGTCGTGCGGCGGCCCTCGGCGAAGTGGATGGGCGCATCGAGATGGGTACCGCCGTGCTCCGGCGTGCAGAACGAGTTCGCGGAGTAGAACCAGCCGCCCGGCGTCTTCCCCTTGGACAGCTCCGTGAGCTGGAAGGTCGACGGCGAGGTCGGCCAGAAGAGCGTCTTCTCGTCGTACGAATGCGTCAGGTCCACGACCTCGGCCGTGGCGAGATCCAGGGCGGTCTGCGCTCCGAGCGGCGGGACGGCCAGGAGAAACAGGACGAACAGCGGGCGCCTCATGACGGCCTCCTTCTCGGCAGAGGGCTCCTATTGTAGGCTCCCCACAACCAAGCTGCACCGACCGAAGGAGGGGCGTCCGATGCGCGACACCAAGCTGATCCTGGTGTTCCTGGGGATCCTGGTCTTCCTGGCCCTGGGCTTCGTCCTTCACTCGCTGAAGGCGATCCTCCTGCCGTTCGTGATCGCGGTCTTCCTCGCCCAGATCTTCATCCCGGTCATGGCGTCGCTGCGGCGCCTCAAGGTGCCCATGGGGTTAGCGATCGTCCTGATCCTGTTGGCGGTGTCGGCGCTGCTCTTCGCCTTCTCCTGGATGATCTACTCCAGCGCGATGGCGTTCCGGGAGAGCTTGCCCGTCTACGAGGCGCGGCTCGGCGGGCTCGTGCAGGATGCGACGGCACGGCTGGTCGCCAGCTTTCCGGTCCTGCGCGAGACGGTCGAGGGCTTCCACTGGCAAAAGATGGTGGAGGTCTCCTCCCTCACCGGGCTGCTGGCGGCGGGCGTCGGCTCGTTCCTGGTGTTCTTCAACGAGCTTTTCCTGGTGCTCCTCTACCTGGTCTTCCTCCTGGCCGGCAGCGAGAGCTTCCCGCACAAGCTGAAGCGGGCGCTCGCGGAGCGGGCGGAGCGGGTGGCCAATGTCATCGCCAACATCGAGGCTCAGGTGCGCAAGTACCTCCTCGCCAAGACTCTCGTGAACCTGGCCAACGGCTTCCTGGTCACGGTGCTGCTGGCCGCGTTCGGCGTGGACTTCGCCATTCTCTGGGGGTTCCTCACGTTCGTCTCCCACTACATCCCGCACGTGGGGGCGATCGTCTCGGTCGGGCTGCCGGCGGTCTTCCTGCTCCTGCAGTTCGAGTCCGCGGGATGGGCGCTCTTCATCGCCGCGCTCAACATGGCTCTCCAGTTCGCCATCGGCAACGTCATCGAGCCGCGGTTCATGGGGCACAGCCTGGACCTGAGCCCCGTGCTCGTGCTGCTCTCCCTTATCTTCTGGGGCTGGCTGTGGGGAGCCTGGGGGATGATCCTCGCCGTGCCGATCACCTCGACGATGAAGATCGTGTTCGAGAACGTCGAGGTGCTGCACCCGTTGAGCGTCCTGATGAGCGGCTCGGCCGAAAAGACCTGATCCGCGGGCGGTGCTAGCATCGCCGCCATGGGTTCGTTGCGCGCCGTTCTCCTCCTGCTCCTCCTCGCCTCCCCCGCCGAAGCGCAGCTCCGCTTTCGCGAGGTGAGCCAGCCTTGGGGGCTGTCGTTCCGCCACCACCACGGCGGTTCGGGACAGTTCTACATGCCCGAGACAATGGGGGCCGGCGTGGCCGTGTTCGACTATGACGGCGACGGCGATCCCGACGTTTTCTACTTGGACAGCGGCGCGATGCGCGGTTATCAAGGCGAGACGCCGCGGTCGGTGCTGCTGCGCAACGAGGGCGCCGGCAAGTTCGTGGACGTGACCGAGCGCTCCGGCATCCGCGTGACCTCCTATGGCATGGGGACCACGGCCGGCGACGTGGACGGCGATTCGGACCTCGACCTCTATGTCTCCGCCTTCGGGCCCGATCAGCTCTTCCGGAACAACGGCGACGGCTCTTTTACGGAGGTGACGGCCCAGGCCGGCCTCGGCAACCCGCTCTGGGGCACCTCCGCCGCCTTCGCGGATACCGACGCGGACGGCGACCTCGACCTCTACGTCACCAATTACGTGGACTTCTCCTACGAGAAGAACCCGATCTGCGGCAACCAGCGGCTCGGCCTGCGGTCGTACTGCCATCCGGACGTCTTCAACGGCGTGCCCGACCGCTTCTATCGCAACCGGGGCGACGGCACGTTCGAGGACGCCACGGCCGCGGCCGGGTTCGCGCCGGATGCCGGCAACGGCCTCGGCGTCATCTTCGGCGACCTGGACTGGGACGGCGACCAGGACCTCTACGTCGCCAACGACATGACCCCGGCATTCCTGTTCGAGAACAAGGGCAATGGCAAGTTCGAGGAGATCGGGCTGCTCTCCGGCACCGCCCTGTCCGACCTCGGCAAACCCGAGGCGGGCATGGGAGTCGACTTCGGGGACATCGACGGCAACGGCTTCCAGGACATCATCAAGACACACCTCGACCTGCAGACCAATGCGCTCTATAGCAACCAGGGATCGCTGCTGTTCATCGACGCGCGCTACACCTCGAAGCTCGCGGAGCCGTCGATGTACATGGTGGGATTCGGCACGGCCTTCGCCGACCTGGACCAGGACGGCGACCTCGACAATGTCATCGCGAACGGCCACATCATCCACAACGTCGAGCTGTTCGGCACCGGCACCACCTACAAGCAGCGCAACCAGCTCTTCGAGAACACGGGCAAAGGGGTGTTCCGCGAGATCAAGGACGGCGGGATCGACGTGGTCCGCTCCAGCCGCGGGCTCGCGGCCGGCGACCTCGACCTCGACGGCGACCTGGACCTGGTCATCACGAACTCGGACGATCTCTCGGAGGTCTACGAGAACGTGACGTCCCCGGCGGGTGGATGGCTCCAGGTGGACCTCGCCGATCTCCGGGGGGGTGGGAAGAACACCGCCGCGATCGGAGCGCGGGTGGAATTGGAGGCGGGCGGGCGCAAGCAGGTCCGCGAGACCCGGACCGGCGCCTCGTACCTCTCGCAGAGCGCCCTCACCCTCCACTTCGGGATGGGGACCGCCGCCCAGGCGGACCGTCTCACGATCCGCTGGCCGGATGGGAAGGTGCAGGTGCTCCGCAACCTGCCCCAGGGCCGGCGGATCGTGGTCGTCCAATAACCCCTTCTACGGCGTCAACACCTCATCCGTCACCGCCGCGTCCAGCACGTCGGCCGGCCGGTACGGCCACGGGTGATAGCGGTTGGTCAGCCAGAGGAGGAGCTGGTCGGTCTGGAAGGGATTACCCGGAACGCCGCTCTCGCCGCCGGGGATCACCTCCTTCGCCACCGGGCCGTTCTTCTTCATCTCGCCGATGAAGCGCCGCGCCGGGCCACTCCCGAACATGAATTCGTTGGCGCTGTCCGCGCGCACGTTGTGGCCCGAGGCGTCCACCGCGCCGAAGCCGCCGGAACGGGAGATGCCCGGCAGGGGTGGCGGCAGGCCCAGAATGCCGCCGGACGGCGGGATGCTGAACGGTCCGCCCAGCGGATGGTCGAAGACGACCCTGTGGAGCTTGCCCCAGCGGTAGTCGTTCTGATTCGCGGAGCCTCCGAAGGCGGACGCGAAGGCCGGCCCCGCGAGCAGGTCGAGCGCCGCGCGCAGGCTCTCCAGCAGGACGATGTCGCGGGCCTGGGCCGGGTTCGCGGCAGCCGGGTCCGTGAAGAACTGGATGCCCGAGGCTCCGCGCCCCTGGGTCTGGTTGAAGGTGTCCAGCAGATGGCGCAGGTTGGCCAGGGCTACGTCGCCGCCCGGAAGGACATCGCTCAGTCCCAAGCCTGCCAGCGTGCCGTCGATCCCCCGCTGGACCACCTGGCTGCGCCAGACCGAGTAGATCGTCGCGGCAACGCTGTGCCGGATCTCGGCGGCGCTCGGCTGAGGCAGGTGCAGGGGATCGTCGAACGGGTCGTAGCCTTCCGGGATGCCGGGCGGAGTGCTGAAGTTCCACGCCGCGAGGCGCCCCACCGCCTCGCGCACTCCGGCGTCTGCTGCCAATGCGCCCAGCGCCGAAGTGGCGCCCGCCGCCTCCGCCCGCCGGAAAGCCTGGCGGATGTAGGGGACGAAGACCTGCGCGTCCAGAAGCTGGTTGTTCGCCTGGATGCGCTCGAAGTCCCTGACGGAGAACTTGCCGTTCCTCGCCAGCTCCGCCTTGAGCAGCCGGTCGATCTGGCCGATGCGGTAGCCGCGGTCGTAGTAGGGACCGAGATAGAGGAGGCCCCGGCCGCCGCGGCGCACCTGGTTCAGCGGGTCGTTGTCGTTGCTCGTGCCGATCGGGTCGTTGTTGGCGTTGGCCACCCAGCCTCGCTTGGGGTTGATCGCATGCGGCATCTCCGACTGCGGCAGGACCGCGAAGGGGGTGGCCTGCCTCAGAAGCGGCCCCGGCGGACTGGAAAGCGGCAGCCACTCGTGCCTGAGGGTATGCGTGCCGTCGCGGATGAAGAAAGGCGGGATGCCGCCGTCCGCGTGCTCCAGGGTCTCCAGGTCCTCCCGCAGGGGCAGCTCGCCGCTCGTCCAGTAGGCGATGTTGCCGGCCACGTCGGCATAGGCCCAGTTCTGGGAGCCGACGTCGAAATACAGGAGCCCCTCCTCGAACTCAGCCAGGGACCCAGCGCGGTTCCAGATGCGGAAGGCGTCCATCTCGCGGGTGGCTCCCCAGCCCGTGTACTGCACGGACAGGGCGAAGATCTCGTGGCCATCGCTGAAATTCGCAAACTGGACGATAGGCGCATTGTTGCGATGCGGCAGGACGACGGCCACGCCGCTTCCTCCGTCGACGAGGTTGTCGCCGATCCCGTCGCCCGGCTGGTTGCGCCGGAAGGTCTGCGGGATGAGCACCACGGGCCTGGGCTGCCCTTCGAAGATCGCGCCGGTGGGGACGAACCCCGGCCCCGCCAGGGTCAGCGTCTCCATATAGACGTCGGTGACATCCATGGGGTTCGTAGTGGCTCCCCAGCAGACGCGCGGGTTGCAGCCGAGCACGATGGCGGGGATGCCGGGGAAGGTCACGCCGAAGGCGTTCAGCGGTCCGCCGCCGTCCGCGCCGGGGATGGAGCGGATCTGCGCCTCGTAGAAGATGCTCGGCGTGTCGAGCCCGAGGTGCGGGTCGTTGGCGAGGATCGGGCGGCCCGAATCGGTCACCTTGCCGCTCGCGATCCACCAGTTGCTGCCGCGGTCGCGCTGGCGCTCCAGGGTGCGGCGCAGCAGGGGCACGGCCCGGACGCGCTCCCGGTAGAGACCCGCCAGCTCGGCCGCGCGATCGAGCCAGGCAGGCTCCGCCGCCGACCCGCTCTGCCCCCGCAGGAAGCCCGGGATCGAAACGGTGGGGTCGAACGGCGCCGTGCGGTAGACATCCTCCCTGAACAGGATGTCGCCGTTGAACCCGCCCTGCTGCCCGGCGTGCACGAAGGTGTTGAACGCGATCGTCAGGTCGATGTCGGTGAGGTCGAACGACAGGCTGAAGGCCAGCCCCTTGGCGATGACGATGCTGTCGACGGGGGTCCAGGCCGGAATCGAAGCGCGGGTCAGCTCCAGGGGCGAGTATTCCAGGGGGAGCGGGTGGCTCGCGTCGGCAATCCAGGCGTTGACGCCACGGGCGTAGGCCTCCAGCCAGACGCGGGTCTCCGGGGTGAGCGCGGGCAGCGAGGCCTCGGCGGCGCGCCGCAGGCCGAGCGTGCGCAGCTGGCTGTCCGAGTCGAGCGCGGCCTCCCCCACCAGCTCGGCCAGGCTGCCGCTGAACGTGCGGCGCAGCAAGTCCATCTGGAACAGGCGGTCCTGGGCATGCACCCAGCCCAGGGTGAACAGGGCGTCGGCGTCGTTCTTCGCGAAGATGTGCGGGATGTCATGACCGTCGCGAAGCAGGCGGACGGTGTCGGAAAGCCCCGGCACCTGCAGGGGCGCGCCCAGGTTGTCTTGTGCAAGGACCGGAAGAGGCAGGACGAGCAACAGCAGGCAGACAGCGGATCTCCTCATGCGGGCTCCTTTCTCACACCCGCCTAGTCTATGCCTGCTTGCTTGCTAACGCGCTGCCTCCGCGGCGGCTTGGTCGAGCATCTCCTTCAGCTCCTCCGGGCCCAGCCAGCGGCCGTTCACGACCACGCCGGAGATCCGGCGGGTGTTGCGGATGTCGGCCAGGGGATCGGCGTCGAGGAGCACGAGGTCGGCGGTCTTGCCGGGCTCGATCGTGCCGCTCTCCAGCCCGAGGAAGCGCGCGGGGTTGATCGTGGCGGCCTTGAGCGCCTCCAGCGGAGGGAGACCGGCTTCGACCAGGAAGGCCAGCTCGTCGTGCAGACTGAAGCCGGGATAAACGTACGCGAGGCTGAGGTCGGTGCCCGCCAGGATGGGCACGCCCGCGCGGTGCATGGCGCCGACCAGCTTCAGGGCCTCGTCCCAGTAGCGCTTCTGCCAGGCCACGTAGTCGGGGGTGCGGAAGCGGGCGAAGAAGTCGTTCTCCGGCTTCCAGCCCTCCCGCTGATCCTTGGGGATGTAGCGCAGGCGCGGGTCGTCCCGCTTGCTGAGGTCGTCGATGAAGGTGCGGCCATAGGTCGTCGCGAGAGTCGGGACCTGCCAGGTCCCGTTGCGGACGAAGCGCTCGAAAAGCTGGCCGCATAGCTCGGGGCTGTAGGTGTCGAGGGCGAGCGTGCCGCGCGTCGCGATGCGCTGCGGGAACTCCGCCGGGGACTTGGGCGGCGGAGCGGACTTCATGCGATCGATCTCGGCGCCGGCCGAGGAGCAGGCGTCGAAGATGCCGCCGAGGTGCTCGATGCTGCGCTGGCCGCCGTCCGAGGCCTCCGCCAGCGTGACCTCGTTCGGCACGTGGCCCATCACGGGGAGACCGGCACGCTTCGCTTCCTCGACCAGGGCGAGGTACGCGTCGCGGGGCACGCGGTCGTGAGGCTTCACGCAGTCGGCGCCCATCTTCTTGAGGCTCTGCACGGCCTGCCGCGCCTCTTCCGCGTTGGCGACCGGAATGGCGTGCTCGGGAGCCTGGCCCGGGCCGTCCACCTGCGGTCCGCAGGCCACGATCCGCGGACCGAGGCCGGTCTTTGCCTGCTCGCGCAACCGGAAGATCTGCCCGGGAGGGCTGGCCATGTCGCGGACGCCGGTCACGCCGTTGGCCAGAAAGAGAGGAAAGAGCCGCTCCGGGCTCGCCCACAGGTGGACGTGCATGTCCCAGAGGCCGGGGATCAGGAACTTGCCGCGGGCGTTCACGATCTGCGCACCTTGCGGCGCAGTCCCTTCACCCACCGACTCGATCCGGCCGTCCCGGACGATCACGGTCATGCCCGGCCGGGGCGCCGCGCCGGTCATGTCGATCACGGTGACGCCCTTCAGCACGAGAGCCGGCGAGCCGGTAGCGGGGCCGCAGGCGAGGAGCGCGACGAGGCCCAGTGCAGCTATTGCTTTCATCAGAAGGCTGAAGTGTCCGCCACGCTCGCCAACAGGCCGCTGGGGTTCTCGTACACCTTGACCGCGCCGGTCTTGGTGTCGGTCACCGTCAGGGTGTACTCGACGCTCGAAAGGGCGCCGTAGAAAACCCAGAACTTGCCGTTGACCGGCCGGCCGTCGAGCACCTTGAGGACGACCTCCACGTTCTCCTGGTTGAAGAACCAGAAGCTGCCGGTGTCGCCGGCGAGCGGCAGCGCCTTGCCGACGCCTTCGTTCCCCTGGAAGTCGCGCCAGCTCGCCTCCACCGCGAACCGTCCACCATTCAGGCAAAGGCGGGTGGCGGTCGCCGTGCAGCCGCTCGCCGCGGCAGGGGCTCGGACTGCTGTGCCCGCAGCCGGTTTCGTCGCGGAAGCCGCGCCGGCCTTCCCGGTAGCGAAAGCCTTGGTATCGGCGACACTGGCCAACCGGCCCGACGGATTGGAGTACTGGCGGATGGTGCCGGTCTGGGAGTCGGTGACCGTAATCGTGTACTCGACGCTGGAGAGCGCGCCGTAGAAGACCCAGTGATGCCCGTTCACGCCGCGGCCGTCGAGCACCTTGAGGATCACTTCGACGTTGGCTTCATTGAAGAACCAGAAGTAGCCGGAATCGGACGTGAGCGGGACGGCCTTGCCCTTGCCAGCCTGGCCCGTGAAATCCCGCCAGGCGATCTCCACCCGGAAACGGCCGGCGTTGAGGCAGAGCGCCTCCGCCGAAGGCTGGCAGACGGTCGGACCCGCCGCCAGGGAGTAGGTCCAGAGCTCGCGGCCCGTGATGCCGTCGTCGGCGCTGAAGAAGAGACGGCTGCCCGCGACCGTCAGCTCCTCCGGGCTGGACGACAGCCCACCGGGCGCGATGTCCTCGGCCATCCATGTCCCTTCGGACGTGCCGTCGCTGCGCCAGAGCTCGATCCCGTGCTCGTCCTCGCCTGCGGCGAAATAGAGGAGGCTTCCGGCGGCGGCGAGCCCGGAGGGCCTGGAGGAAGCGCGCCCGGGCGCGATGTCCCGCACCAAGTCGGTACCGGCGGCGGAGCCGTCGGTACGCCAGAGCTCCAGCCCGTGCTCCTCGTCGGCGGCGACGAAGAAGAGCCGGCCGCCGAGCTCGGTATACGAGGGGTCCTCCGGCTCCTGCCCTATCGCCTTCACCAGCTTCGTGCCGGCGGCGGTGCCGTTCGACCGCCAGAGGCCGTGCCGCACGTCCGCGCTGGAGACGTGGGCCGTGAAGTAGACCTCGCCCTGGAATGTCACCAGGTTCGAGACGTCCTTGCCGGCGGCGTCGAACGTGGGCGGCAGCACCATGGCGGTGCTCGCCAGGGTGCCGTTGGTCTTCCACAGCTCGTCTCCTAGCGAACGGACCGAAGCGACGAAAAAAACGGTGCCTGCGGCGCGCGCGAGTTGCAACGGCCTTCTGAAGAAGAACGAGGTTTCAAAGTTGGTGACCTGGCGCGTGCCTGCCTTGGTGCCGTCGCTGCGCCAGAGCTGGTGGTAGCGCAAGCTGCCGGTCTGGGCCACGAAGTAGAGCTCCGGACCGAGCACGGTGAGATCGCTTGGGAACAAGATGTCCGCCGGGAGGTCGAACAGCTTGCGCGTGCCCGCCGGCGAGCCGTTGCTCTCCCAGAGCGCGGCGGAGCCGGCCCCGAGAGCGGTAACCAGGAAGACCACCCGGCCGCCGAACACGATAGGAGCGCCGGTCTCGGTGCCCCCCGTGAGGGAGAGCTGCAGGGTCCCGGCCTCGGTGCCGTCGGTCCGCCATAGCCGGTAGACGTTTTCGCTGGGGGCTTTCCTCAGGAAGAAGGTGAGCCCGTCCGCTACGGTGAGATCCTTGAGCGGATCGTTGAAGGAGCAATGCACCGAGGCCACGGCGAGCGCGGAGGTGCTCGCCGCCGTACCGCCGCTCCGCCAGACCGCGCGTGTCTCCTCGTCGCAGGCCACGAACCGTACCTCGCTGCCGGCGCGCACCAGCTCGGAAGGGAACGAGCCGGGGCCGCTGCCGTGGATCGCTCCGGCGGGCCGGGTGCCCTCGGGAGAGCCGTCGCTGACCCAGAGCTGCGGACCGTTCGGACTGTCTTTCGCCGTGTAAAAAACCCGGCCGCCGACTGTGACCGGAGGGATTTTCAGCAGATCGCCACCGCTGGCGTCGGGAGCCGCGTCGGCGATATGAACGGTCCCCTCTGCCGTGCCGTCGGTCGCCCAGTGCCCGAACGATCCCGGGTTCTGGCCGGAGAAGAAAGCCTTGCCGAGAGCCCCGAAGAGCCCGTGCGGATAGGAGCTGCACTCTTCGGGGTCGGGACAGAGGTCGCGAATCATCCGAGTCCCGGCGCCCGTGCCATCGGTAATCCAGAGCTCGACTCCGCGCGCGTCCTCCCCCGCGAACACGGCCCGGTTGCCTATCTTGACGATTGGATTGCCCTCGTGGTGAAAGACGTCGGGGATCGTGGGGCAACCTTCCGGACAGCCTTCGAACGGAACCGTGGTCGCGGGCGTGCCGCCGCTCGTCCACAGCCGCGGACCGGAAAGGCCGTCGTCGGTGACGAAGACCAGCCGGCTGCCGAGCTTCACGATCTCCGAAGGCTTGAAGTCGAAGAAGGGATTGCTCTGATTGAAATCGGTGACCTCGACGGTACCGGCCACGGTGCCGTCGCTCCGCCAGAGGTCGATTCCACCGCCGTCGTCGGCAAGAAAATAGAAGATTCCGCCGATCTCCTGGAACAGGCGGGGTTTCAATTCGGCAAAGGCGGCGAGTTGCTTCGTACCCGCCGCCGTGCCGTCGCTCGTCCACAACCGCTGTTCCCCAAACTGATCGGCGATGAAGAAGACGCGTGAGCCGGCCGCGGTCAGGTTCCTCCGTGGGGTGTTGACGGGGAAGCTGTGGAGGAACGTGGTACCGGCCGCCGTGCCGTCAGACCGCCAAAGCCCCGCCCCGCCGGGGTCGACGGTGAAGAAGTAGAGCTGTCCGCCGGCGACGGCGAACTGGTTCGGGACGCTGTTGTCCGGGCCCGGAAGGATGTCCTTGACCAGCACCGTGCCGGCCGCTGTACCGTCCGTACGCCAGAGCTCGCAGCCGGCCTCGGGGCTGGAGAGGCTCAACAAGAGCAGCCCTCCGAGCGAAGCGGCCGGCGTGCTCTCCACCACGAAGCAATCCGTACCGGGCCCGCCGTCGGCATTGGAGGAGAGGCGGAAGGTACCGGCCGCGGTGCCGTCCGTGCGCCACAGCTCCACGGGATCCCTGAAATTTCCATCCCCATTTACCCAGAAGATGCCGACGTTCCCGGCCGCCCCAAGGAGCCGGAAGGTAGAGGAGCAGGGGCCTGGGCAGAGGTCGCGCACGAGCCGCGTCCCCTCAGGAGTGCCGTCGCTCACCCAGATCTCAGTGCCGGAGCTGGCCTCGAAGGCGGGAAAAAGGACCTTGCCGCCCATGGGAAGGAACGGCCCTGTCACTCCCACGCGGTTGTCGCCTGAGAAACCGGTGGCGTTGATGTCGAGGACGAGAGACGCCGGCCCCGCGCCCGCAGCCTCTTGCGTCCCGGCGAGGAAGGACAGCAGAATCAGGGCAGGCAGGAAACGGGTCGGCATGCGGAGGCTCCTTCTACTCCACATGATTTTCTCATGAAATGGAAAATCAGTCGGCGTCGCCCGGATCGCCCCGCTCGCTGACCGGCACTCGCCAGCTCACGCGGAACGTCCCGGCTCCATCCTCGAAGGACAGCCCCTCCCAACCGAAAAGACGGGCGAGGCGCTCGAGGATGCGCCGGCCGCCGTAGGGCTCGCCGCGCAGGCGGCGGGCGTCCGAGGTCTCGTTCTCGGCCTCGAAGAGCAGCTCGGCGCGGCCCGGGTCGTAGCTCACGGCCAGTCGGGGCACCGTGCCGGGGCGGCCATGCCGGATCGCATTGACGAGCACCTCCTCCAGGAAGAGGCCGAAGCCGCCGCGCACCGGGAGGGGGAACCAGACCTCCGGCGGCCACTCCAGGCTCAGGGCGGGGATGTCTCCCTGAGGAGGACTGGCGAGCACGCCGTTGTCCCAGTGCAGGCTCGAGCGCAGCCCGGGATCGGCCGCGGCCAGGGCGAAGACCCGCTGCAGGGCGGAGAGGGTCTCGCGCGCCTGCCCGGCCTCGATGGCGCTCGCGGGGGGCAGCGGCGGCTCGGCATCCCAATGATCGAAGAGCCAGGCCGTAACATGAACCCGGCGGTCCACATAGCCCGCGAGCCAGGCCACGAAGTCCTCCTCCCCTCCCCTCTCCACCACGCGTGCGAGGACGCGGACCAGGGTGTCCACCCCATGGCTGAGGAGGCCGGCGAGCTTGCGCCGCTCCTCCCCCTGCGCGCCGGCCACGAGATCCTCGGTGAGGAGGGCGAGGTCGCTCTCGGGCTCCAGCAGGAAGAGGACGCCGAGGCGGTGGCGCTCGTCCGCGTGCAGCGCCTCGATGGGAGCGGTGACCGCCACGGAGCGCACCACGGCATAGCGGGTCTCGCCATTGAGCCGCAGAGGGAGTCCGTAGGCCCGCCGGGCGTCGGGGCCGGCCATCTGCATGTGCTCGTAGTGTCGCCGGGCGCGCTCGTCGTCCGGCACCAGGTCGGCGAAGCGCACGCCGGAGTCGATGCCCAGGCGGCGGGCCGCCTCGTTGCCGAACACGACCGAGTCGGAGTTGGGGTCCACGACCACCAGGGGGACCTGCATGGTATTGAGAAGGTTCTGCTTCTCGGCCAGCTCGCGCTCGGCTTTGTCCTGCGCCTGCTCGGCCCGGCGGCGGTGGACCTCGAAGCCCGCGATCAGGAAGAGGAAGAGGACGCTCAGCAAGCCGAGGCTGAGGACCGGCGATGTCGCTCCGGTCCGGGGGAAGAGGACGACCAGCCAGGTATCCGCCGCCATCTGGAGAGCGGCCACGGCGCCCTGCCCCTCCACCACCGCCTCCTGCACTGACCCGGGCGCGACGAACAACCCTTCCCGCCGCTCGCGCTGTGCGAGAGAAGTCACGGCAGGAGCGAGCCGGCTTCCTTGGGGCAGAGCGGCCTCCAAATCGGTCCAAGGCCGCCAGCGTCCCTCGGGAAGCGGGCCGAGGCGCACCACCTCGGCCACCATGGGCGGCTCGATCTGGCGCGCGAAGGCTTTCCAGTCGACGTCGAAGGCCACGTCCGTGCCCAGCACGCCGAGGGAGCCGGCATCTACATAGGGCACGATGATCGTGGCCACCACCCCCTGGCCGCCGAGGTCCAGGTAGAGCCCCGAGTAGTAGACCTGCCCCGCGGGCCGGCTGAAGTCGAACTGGAAGAAGAACTCGTTGGAGACGAAATTGGGGAGCTGTGGAACCTTGCGGAACTCGCGTCCCTCGTCGAGGGCCGCCCGCCGCCGGGCCGCCGGGTCCGCGGTGAGCTCGGCCAGCGGCATGGAGACCAGCGTGCCATCCTCGGAAAGGGCATAGACGCGCACCACCCGCACCCCCGGCGATATTCCGGCCGGTACGCGGCGGGCCAGGCGCAGCAGGTGGGGACCGGTCCTGGCGAGGAAGCGGTCGGAGGCGGGATCTCCGGCGTCGAGCGCCTTGCGGCGGGTCACCACCAGCCAGTGGCCGTCGATCTCCGCGAAGCGCTGGGCTCGGAACTGGAGGTTCGTCTCCTCATTCGTCAAAGCAACCAGGCGCGGCTCAGCCGCCGACGGCTCGACCGGCATCGACAACAGGTCGCGGAGCCCGGCGAGGCCGGGAGGCACGGACCGCCGATCCTCCCAGGTCATGACCTCGCCGCGGTCCAGGGTGGCGCCGTAGCGCTTCAGGGCCAGGTGCAGCCAGGCGGAGATGCCCGGCGTCTCGGTGGGCCGCGGCGGCGTTTTGTCCTGAACGAGCTGGTAGAGCGTCTCGGAGCGCTCCTCGCCGAGCCGGCGCTGCCACTCGCGATGGATGGCATGCGCGGAGATCCAGGCGAAGACGACGAAGACGAGCACCCCGATATAGAGGAGCCAGGGGGAGCGGCGGGGGTAGAGTAGAGCCATGACCTGGGGGGAGGCCAGCGGATTCGAACGTCGTCCAATCGTGGTCGTCGAGGACCATCTTTACCATATCACCCAGCTTTTAGAAGCCCTGTCCGGCCTTGCCCCCGCGCT
>DASUNJ010000522.1:0-12109 GCA_036277235.1 Thermoanaerobaculia bacterium
GGCTTTGACCTCCGCCAAGTGGAGGGCGACGTCCCTGTCGAGCTTCTCGAAGAATGGGATCCCATCACCAATCAAGATCGGCAGGATCGAATAGCGAACTTCGTCGGCCAAGCCGAGACGAAGGCATTCGCCGGAAACCACACCGCCCCCAACAAACCAGATGGTACGGAACGTGGGCCGCAGGCGCCCATTCACGAACTGCGCGAGATCGCCTGAGTAGAACTCGACCGAGTAACGGGTCCGCGGCAGTTCGCGGCTCGTGAGGACGAAGGTGGGTGTGTCGCCGTACGACCACCCCAGCCCTTGGGCTTCAAAACGAAGCGCGGTCTCATAGGTTCGCGATCCCATGACGTAACAGTCGATCGTCTTGAGGAAGGCCTCGACGAATCCCGGGGCCATGGTGTCCCCGCCTACGAATTCGTCTGAGGTCTCGAGCCAGTCGACGCTTCCGTCCTTTCGAGCGATGAAGCCGTCGAGGCTCGCCACCATGTGGATCGTTACGTGAGAATCAGGGTTTGCCATCGTTTCGCTCTGACGTCGAGTGCACGGTTAGCAGCACTGCATAGACTATAACCTGGGAGGCTCCCCGGACGGGGAGGGTACTCTCCCCGAAAGGGATGGCAGCCTCCCCGGACGGGGAGCGGTCTCCCCCGAGGGGGAGAGGCCTGGTCCGCGTGGGGAGGATGCCGGTACACGCGGGGGAGAGACATCCCCGAGAGGGGAGGAGCCCGGTACGCACGGGGAGACGTCTGTCCCCAATCGGGGATGGAGCCCGGTACAGGCGGGGATGCCACTCTCCCCCACGAGGGGGGACGCCTCCCCGGGACGTACGAGCGATTCCCCCGCGTGTGCGAGCGACTGCCCCGTCTGTACGAGCGACTCCCCCAGACGTACGAGCGATTGCCACACGCGTACCAGCGAGTCGCACATCCGCACGAGCGACTGCCCCGCGTGTAGCGCCGACTCGCACATCCGTGCGAGCGTCCGCCCCGCATGTACCAGCGACTCCCCCATGCGTACGGGCGTCCGCCCCATGTGTACCGCCGGCTCGTATGCGTGTGCGAGTCACTCGCACACATGTGCCAGTCACTCGCCCCTGTGTGCCAGTCACTCACACACATGTGCCAGTCACTCACACATGTGTGCCAGCCACTCGTATGGCTGGGGGAGCCACTCGTACACGTGTGCCAGCCACTCTCATAGACGCATGAGCGTCCCGTCCCAATGTGCCGACCCCTGATACGGAGGTACGGGAGGCTCGTACGGAGGGACGGGAGGCCGGTACGCGGAGGGCGGACGGTGTGGACCCCGGCATCACGTAAGATACCCGCCGAGCCCCGGAGCCTGGACATGAAGAAGACCCTCGCCGTCCTCGGAATCGCCCTCCTCATCCTCGTTGCCGTCCTCCTGGTCAGGGCCTCCACCCTGGAGTCCCGGCAGGTGAAGGCCGAGCCGGTCACCGACCTCGCGGTCGACGCCAATGCCGCCAATGCCGCGGCGCGGCGGCTGGCCGGGGCGGTTCGCTTCCCCACCGTCTCGCACGAGCAGGGGCGGGATGTCGAGGTCCAGGCGTTCCTCGATCTCCACCGGTATTTGCAGGCGAGCTTCCCCCTCGTCCACGAGACGCTGACGCGGGAGGTCGTGGCGGACTACAGCCTCCTCTATACCTGGCCGGGATGGAAGCCGGAGCTGCCGCCCATCCTCCTCATGTCCCACTTGGACGTGGTGCCGGTCGAGCCCGGCACGGAGAGGCAGTGGACGCACCCGCCCTTCTCCGGCGCCATTGCGGACGGCTACATCTGGGGCCGGGGCTCCATGGACGACAAGGTGTCGGTGCTCGGGATCCTGGAGGGGATCGAGCTGCTGGCCGGCCAGGGGTTTCAGCCGGAGCGTACGGTGCTCCTTGCCTTCGGCCATGACGAGGAGGTGGGCGGGCTGCGCGGCGCGGCGACCATCGCCAGGCTGCTGGAGAGCCGCGGAGTGCGCCCGGCGATGATCCTCGACGAGGGGGGCATCATCGCCAAGGGGATGGTCCCCGGGCTCGATTCCCCCATCGCCATGATCAGCACGGCCGAAAAGGGCTTCGTCACGGTGGAGCTGACCGCCCGCGGCCAGGGAGGCCACTCGTCCATGCCGCCGCGCAGCACTTCCATCGGCGTGGTCGCCGCCGCGGTGCAGAAGCTGGAGCAGAACCCCATGCCCGCCCGGATCGACGGCGCCACCCGCGAGTCTTTCGACTTCCTGGCGCCCGAGCTGCCTCTGGGGACGCGCGTGCCGCTCGCCAACCTCTGGCTGTTCGAGCCGCTGGTGAGGAAGCAGTTTTCGGGCGAGCCCGCCTCGGACGCCCGCATGCGCACGACCACGGCGGCCACCATGATCCGCGGCGGAGTGAAGGAGAACGTGCTGCCCAGCGAGGCCAAGGCCTGGGTCAACTTCCGCATCCTGCCGGGGGATACGGTCGCGTCCGTGCTGGAGCACGTGCGCGAGACGGTCGGGTCCGGCATCCAGGTACAGATCTCGGGCGAGATGGCCTCCGAGCCTTCGCCCGAGTCCCCGGCGGACGCGGAATCCTTCCGCCTCCTCCAGACCACGCTGTCGCAGGTGTTCCCCGGGATGCTCGCCGCGCCCAACCTCCTCTCCGGGGGGACGGACACGAAGCACTTCCAGAAGCTGAGCTCGAACGTGTACCGGTTCATCCCGGTGGCGGTCACGGCCGAGGACCTGGACCGCATCCACGGCACGAACGAGCGGGTGAGCGTCGAGGATTACGCCGGGGCCGTGCGCTTCTATGCGCAGCTCATCCGCAATGCCGCGGGCGGGTCGGGTCCGCCGCCGAAGCTCTAGCTGGCAGCTGAAACCCGCGGGCGCCGTCCGCCGATCGTCGTGATCCTGGGCGCGTCTGCCGCTCCCGGCGGCTCGAGCTCCGGCCTCATGTCCTCCTCGGAGAGAAGCTCCTGATAAGGGCCCAGCCGGGCCTTCAACTGCTCCCGATAGAAATCCGGGAGCCGCCGTGAACGGCCCTCGAGAAAGGCGCGCATCTCCGGATCGCGGGCAATGCGGTCGCGGATCGCCCGCAGTTTGGCGAGCTGCGCACGCATCCCCAGGGTGCGCAGCGTGTGCAGCATCCCCAGGCCCTTCGTGCGCGCACTGTGCACGCGGCGCAGCAGGAGCCTGTTGGAGACGACCGCGCGGTAGAGCCGGATCAGCAGGTCGTAATAGGACAGCGGGTCATAATGCCGCGGCTGCATGATCAGGTGGGGCATGTAGTAGAAGGCGAACGGGATCTCCTTGAGGATCCGGTCCTCGGCCAGATTGCGGTCGTACATCGGCGTTCCCCCGAAGGGGATGGGGATGTTGAGCGTCGGCCAGACGAAAGGCAGGCGCCGGATGAACTCCCGGGTCAGCTCCGCGGGCTCCTCTCCCTGGTCGCCGTCCGTACCGAAGAGGAAGTTCGCCTGGAGGCCCGGCACGTAACGGTGCAGCTCTTCGAACTGCCCGATGACGTTCTCCAGCTTCTCCTGCCCCACGCTGCGGCCGACTCCGGCCTTGTTCGAATAGTCCGTCCACGACTCGACGCCGGGGGCCACGTAGATGCAGTTCGTCTCCCGCAGCCGGTGCATCCGGGGGCCGCGCAGGATGGAAAGCGAGCTCTCCATGACGTAGGGGTTGCGCCGCCCCTGAGGGATCTGCTCGATCAGGTCGAGGGTCTCGTCGAACTTGACGCCGAAGTTGGGGTCCTGGAAGGCGACGAGGACTCCCGGCAGGCGCTCGGAGATGTAGCGCAGGTCGGCCAGGAGCCGCTCCGCGGGCATCATCATGTAGTCGTTCTTCCAGTCGACGCAGAAGTCGCAGCGGTACGGACATCCCAGGCTGCTCAGCAGGGAGACGATGGACATCCGTACAGGCCTGCCCCGGACGAAGCTGGCCTTTTCTATGTACGGCATCCGTTCTTCGACGCTCGGGACGTCCTCCAGGGCATGGCCGCTGCTCACCACGCTGCCGGGCTCGAAGTCCCCGCGCAGGATGCCCGCGATCAACGTCTTGTCGCAGTCGTGGACGACCAGATCGAAGAAGCGCAGGCTGTCCGTGGGAAACGAGGTGGCGTGCGGGCCGCCGAGAACGGTGAGCGCCCCACGGCTGCGGTAGAGCCGCGCCAGGGCGTAGGCGAGAGCGCTCGCCTGGGTGTAGGTCGCCAGGAAGACGACGTCCAGCTCCTTGGGCAGGAGCTCTTCCGGCGGACTCTGGCCATAGTAGGTCGAGTAGTGGACCTCGTGCCCGAGCTGCCGGCACCAGACCGCCACCGCCTGGGGCGGGATGCTCACGTACTGCCTGCGGAAACGGCTGTCGTAAGTTTTCACGAGCCAGCCGTGAGCTACCGAATCGGTAAGAATCTCCAGGATGCCTACGCGCATGAGGAGAGCCTCCCCGGGCGGTCCCGGACGGTTGAGCAGTGTTTCTCAATTATTGAACAGGCGCTCTGCCATAAGCAATAAGGGAGAGCGAGGGCCGTGCCATGACGCGAAGGACCCCGCGCTCCCCGGAAGCTCTCCCGACAGAGCTCGGGACGAGCACATCCCGCGTATGCCTGGCAGGCACCGGATGTACGGCGTCAGAACTTGAACAGGGCGTCGAATGCGGACCGGGCGTCGCCGGGATTGCCCTTGTTGGAATCCTTGGCGAACTCCTGGGCCACCTTGGGGGTGAAGAGCGGGCACTCGTTGCGGCTGCTCTTCTTCAGGATCTTGGCCGGGATCTCTTCGAAGCGGCGGCACTCCCAGCGCACGGAGGTGTCGAAGGAGGTGCAGTTGGTGCAGGTGTGGAGATCCTTGCCGCAGCTCGCGCAGGTGGCGTCGAAGGGGACCTCGTCGAAGAGCGGCTGCTTTTCGCCGCACCTGGCACAGCGGAACACGTTGTCGGAAGGCGCGCCCAGCCCCCGGCCGCGAGGGCCGTCCTTCTTCTCCCGCGGACCCTGCGGGCCCCGGCCCCCCCCGGACCCTTGCGAGCCGCGCTCGTCATCCTTGTAGCCCCTCTGCCTGTACTTCGGTTCGTCGGACATGGGCGCTAGTCTACAATGCTTCCCCATGGCGAAACTCACCAGCGCTCAGAGGAAGCACTTGCGCGGCCTGGCCCATGCGCTGAAGCCCGTGGTCCAGATCGGCAAGCAGGGATTGACGGAGGCCACGCTCCGCCAGGCGGACGAGGCGCTGAACGATCATGAGCTGATCAAGGTGCAGGCCAACGTGCCGCGCGAGGAGAAGCTCGGGGTCGCCGGCCGCCTCGCCAGCGAGCTCGAGGCCGAGGTGGCGGGGCACATCGGGCACGTGATCATCCTGTACCGGGAGCATCCGGACCCCGAAGAGCGCTCGATCGAGCTGAGTTGACCTCTCCCCGCCCAAGCGTGCCACCGGTCGTTTGTGGCATAATTTCCGGCGACCCTTTTGAATCGGAGCCTATGCCTACCAGGTGGGAGCGGCCATGACGTTGGGCGAGCAGACCCCGCCCGCGGCGGACGGCCGCCTGCCCATCGGGCCGGAGGACGCCATCCGCGCGGTGCTCGACTTTCAACGGGGAGCCGACCGCGAGAAGAGCTTCGAGCTGCTCTTTCGCCGCTTCCGCCCGCGGGTCGAGCGCTTCCTGGCGCCGCGGGTTTTTTCTCCCGAGGAGCGGCTCGACCTAACCCAGGCGATCTTCCTGCGGATCTATCAAGGATTGGATGGCTACCGTGGGGAAGGATCGCTGGAAGGATGGGTGCTGCAGATCGCTTTCAATGTCTACCGGAAGTGGCGGGACCACCAGCCGGGCGGCCGGCAGGCAGTCCCGGTGATCGCCTTCGAGGAGACCTCCGGGGCTCCGGAGCCGGCGGCGGCCACGGGCTCGGCGCTCGACGACATCGTGCGCCAGGAGCGCTTGGAGGCCTTGCGGAACGCGATCGGGGAGCTTGCTCCCAAGCAGCGCCTGTGCACGGAGCTGCGCGTCTACCAGGAGCGCAGCGTGCAGGAAATCGCCGTCGCCCTCCGGATCTCTCCGGAGACCGTCAAGGCCCACCTGTTCCAGGCGCGCCAGCGGCTGTGGGAAAAGCTGCGGCCCGTGTTTGGGACGATCGATTTCTGAGGGGATGAAAACGTGAGAGAGGCTTCATCCGACTTTCGCGATACCCTCGTGGAGCTGATCGACACGTCCCCGGAGCCGATGGAACACCCCTCCCCCGACCGCTGGATCGCCTACCACCGCGGCGAGCTTTCCGCCGACGAGGAAGCGTTTCTCCAGGAGCACCTGGTGCGCTGCCGCGACTGTTTCGACCTGTCAGAAGCCGCGGCGGCGTTCGCCCGGCCCGACGAGGAGCCGGGCACGCGCGAGGAATTAGAAACGATCGCCCTCTGGCGCCGGCTCCGCCCGCAGCTCGATCCGGCGTCGGGCCCGTCCCGCCAGAACGTCCGCGAGATCTCCGCCGGACCGCTGCGGCGTTCTTCCTGGAGGTTTCGCCTGGCCTCTACCCTGGCCGCGTCCTTCTTCGTGGCGCTCGTCGGCATGACCGTCTGGAATGTACGCCTGCGGGCGCCGAAACCCGACTCTCTCATCGTCGATTTCGCCGACGCCGAGCGCCTCCCGACGGCCAACGAGATGACCCTGAGCGCGTCCACCGGGCCTTGGACGCTCGTATTCCATCCCCCCGGCGAGCTGCCGGTCTACCGGTTGGCGCTTCGCGACGCGGCGACCGGCCGGGAGCAATGGTCCTATGAGCTGCGGCTTGACCGGGACCTCGCCCTGACGATCCAGCTCCCCGAGGGGCTGCGGCCGGGCAGCTATCGCCTGGAGCTGACGGACGGCTCCGGAGGGCGAGTTTTCCAGACGCACCTCCTGCGCGTGACGGAACCGGGCCGAGGAGACTGAGACGGCACGGCGGGCGATCCTCGGCCTCGGCCTGCTCCTGCTCGGCCTGGGTTGCCGCCGCGAGGCCGCGCCCATCTGTGATGGCTCACCGGTCCTGACCATCGCCGTTCAACCGGGCGACTACCTCCATGCCGTAGCCAATCAAGAGGCGCGGGACGTCGACCTGACCCTCTTCGGCCCGGACGGCCGGCAGCTCGTCCGGGTCGACACCTACACCGTCTCGAGCTTGCTTCCCTTTCCGGCCGAGGAGGTCCATTGGGTCGCGGACGCTCGCGGCGAGCTGCGGATCGAGCTGAAGCTCCTTTCCGGCTCCGGCGGACCTTGCGATTTGCGGCTGGCGGCACGGCGGCGGGCCACCGCGGCGGACCGTGCCCGGTCGCTGGCGGAAACGGATCTGGCCCACGGCCACGCGCGGCGGCGGACGTGGGAGCCGGAATCCTGCCGCGTCGGCATCCTCCCCTTGGAGAGCGCGCAACGGCGGTTCGCGGACCTCGGCCTGCCGCGGCGCCGGGCCGAGGCCCTGCTCGCACTCGGCTTGCTCCAGAAGGATTGCCTGAGGCAGAACGAAGCGGCCCTCCAGGCGTTCATCCGGCTCGAGCCCCTGGCCGCCGGCGATCCCGTCTTTGAGTCCCCCGTGCGGCAGCATCTCGGGGAGCTGCGCTTCGCCCTGGGCGATCTCGACAACGCCATCGGCGAGTACCGGCGGGCCCTGGAGCTGCGCCGCCGGCTCGGCGACCACTCCGGCGAGGCCCTGACCTCCAACAACCTGGGCCACGCGCTCCTCCTGCGCGGGCGCTACGACGAGGCCGCGGCCCTTTTCGACCGGGCGCTCGCCTTGCCGCAGGATCCCAACGAACGGGCAAAGGCCCTGCTCAATCGCGGCTATCTCCACCGCGATCTGGGTGAAGTGGATCGGGCGCGCGAGCGATTCAACGCCGCGGTCGCGCTCAGCCGTCAGGCGAAGGACCAAGACAACGAAGCCAAAGCCTTGAATGCCCTGGGAGTCCTCGCCCAGGATGAGGGACGGCCCGCCGCGGCCCTGGAGCCGCTCCGCGCCGCCTTCGCGCTGCGTTCGCCCGGGACTCGCGGCCAGGCCAATACGCTGAACGCGCTCGGCGTGAGCTACCGCCAGCTCGGCCGGCTCGACGACGCCCGCCGTGCCTACGCGGAAGCCTTGGCGATCTTCCGCAAACTCGGTGATGCCCGCGAGCAGGCCCGCTGCCTCGGCAATCTGGGCCGGCTGGAGGCCACCCTCGGCGATGACGCCGCGGCGCTCGACCATCTCGACGGCGCCCTCAGGTTCTTTCAGACACTTGCCGATCCGCCTGCCGAGGCCTGGGCGCAGGAGGGAAAAGCCTGGGTGTTGCGCCGCCGCGGCAAGCTCGAAGAGGCCCGCGGACTCATGGAGCAGGCGCTCGCGGCGGTCGAGCGGCACCGCTTCAGCCAGACGAGCTACACCACCCGTGCAGATTTTTTCGCCACCCGGCAGGGTTCCTACGACTTCCTGATCGACCTGTTGATGGAGATGCACCGAAAGAACCCGGCTGCCGGCCATGACGCCGCGGCCCTGGAGGCCAGCGAACGGTCGCTGGCGCGCTCGTTGCTCGACGGGCTGGCCGCCGGCGGCACGGATCTCCAAGGCGGTGGAGCCGCGCCGGAGCTCCGCATCCGCGAACGGGAGCTGAAGAAGGAGATCGACACCCTGGTCTCCCGCCAGACCCGCCTGACCCAGGACGCCGCCGCTCCTTCGGAGCAGCTGCGAAACGTCGAGACGGAGCTCGGGAGCCTCTGGGACGAGCTCGACCGGGTGCGGGCCGGCCTGCGCGCCGCCGATCCCCGCTATGCCGCCCTGACTCAGCCGCGGCCCTGGAAAGCCGCCGAGATCCAGAGCGAGCTCCTCGACCGCGACACCCTGCTCTTGGAGTACCGGCTCGGCGAGGAGCGGAGCTTCCTGTGGGCCGTCACGCCGGATTCGCTGGCGACCTTCGAGCTCCCGCGTCGCGCCGTGATCGAGGAAGCGGCGATCCTGGCCGGCGATCTCCCCGGCCGCAGCTGGAGCCGCAAGGCCGAGCCCTCCTCCAGGCGGCAGCTCGCCAGGGTGAGCCGGCTGCTCCTCGATCCGGTGGCGCCGCTCCTCGCCGGGAAGCGCCTGGTGGTGGTGGGCAACGGGATCCTCCAGAGCCTGCCCTTCGCGGCTCTTCCGGAGCCCGGCAGCGCCGAGCCCCTGGTCGCCCGCCACGAGATCGTGAGCTTGCCATCGGTGTCGGTGCTCGGGGTGCTCCGCCAGGAGGTTGCCGGGCGGCCGGCGCCGCCGAAGACCCTGTGGGTGCTGGCCGATCCCGACTTCGGCGGGGTGGCCACACCTCTACCCTACACCCGGCAGGAAGCCGCGGAGATCCTGAAGCTCGCTCCCGCCCGCGAGCGCTTCGCGGTTCTAGGAAGAGAGGCGAGCCGCGCGGCCGTGCTGAATGGCGCCCTGCGCGACTACCGTTTCCTGCACTTCGCCACTCACGGCTCGTTCGCCACCACCGATCCCGGCGGTGGCCGGCTGGTGCTCGCCCGATCCGGCTTCCTTCACCTTGCCGATATCTATGAGCTGGACCTGCGGGCCGATCTCGTCGTGCTGAGCGCCTGCCAGTCGGCTCTGGGGCGCGAAGTGAAAGGCGAAGGGATGATGGGAATGACCCGGGGGTTCTTCTACGCCGGAGCCGAACGCGTGCTGGTGAGCCTGTGGAACGTCAACGACCGGGCGACGGTCGACCTCATGCAACGCTTTTACCGCGGGATGCTCGCCGACGGCCTTTCTCCAGCCGCGGCCTTGCGGGCAGCCCAGAACGGGATGCGGAGCCAGGCGCGCTGGCGGGCACCCTACTACTGGGCCGGCTTCACTCTCCAGGGCGAGTGGCGAGGGGATCGCCCCCGCTGACGCAGACCGGGCTCGTCGCGCGAGCCCGGTCCACGGCACTTTCGTTCACCATCCGGCGAGGAGCTCGAGATCGTCGATGCCCGGCGGCTTGTTGTCCGTTCCGCCTTGATCATTGCCCGTGCCGGTCCCCTGGGACGCCGCCTCGATCTTCGATCGCGGGTCCAGGAGAGCTGGATTCTTGGCCCTTCCGGCCTTGTGGCGGACCGGGGCAGCTTGTGGTTCGGCGGTATTCTTGCTGAGCATTGTGTCCTCCTTCTGGTTGATGTGAAATCCCGGACAAACCTGATAGATCTCCGATCGCCGGGGTGGGTTTAGTCGAAGCCGTCCCCTCCTTCGAGATCGATCAGACGGCCGTCGGTCGCCCGGAGATAGAGCACCGGCGTACCCCATTCCGGATTGCGCTCGGCCGCGAGAGCCCGGCGCACCTCGTTGATGCAGGCGTCGACCGGCAGTCCGGCGGCGAGCGCCCGGTAGAACTTCTCGGCGAAGCCGCAAGCCGTCTCGTCCATCACGTCCGACTGCATGGCGATCACCGCCCGCACTCCGTGCTGGACGAGCATCTGGGCGGTGCCGGCGAAGGTGTCCTCCTGGGAAGAGCGGGCACCGTTGCAGGCATTGAGCACGGCGAGGCGCAGCGACGGATGGTCCTGTAGGAGATAGGCGAGGCTCTGCCCTCCGACGGGAACGCCGTTGCCGTCCTCGTCTTCGAACACCAGCACGCCCTCCCCGCGCAGCTCGCTGAAGCCGCCATGGCCGACGAAATGAAGGACGTGGACCGGCTCGCCGGTGCGCAACCGCGCCTCCAGGGCTGCGGGAGTGGGACGCTCCAGCCGCTCGACCTCGATCTGGCCGCTGCGCCGGAGCGGCTCCAGCGCCGCGCCGAGCCCTCGCCACTCCGCGTCCGCCTTCGGGAGCTCGCGATAGTCGCGCGGAGTCGAGATCACGGCGAGAACCCGCAGGGGCGACTCGACCAGCAGCGTGCGCAGGCCCTTGCCCAACTCCAGATAGCGGACCACCGGAGTGCGGCCCGAGAACGCCAGGAAGCCCCGGTCTTCGGCGTCGTACAGATACTCCCAGGGCAGGCCCGCGAGCTCCGGGACCTCTTTGAGGAGCAGGCGGATCCGCAATCCGCTCTGGGCCTCGGCGAGACAGCGCCGGAAGGCCGCCAGCAGCTCGTCATCGAAGACGGCACGGAACAGCTCGCCCCCGGCCTGTTCCGGGCTGGCGTTGTCCGCAACCTCGGTCATGCCAGACCCTCCCCGGCGGGCGCCCTCTCCGGCGAGGCAGAGCCCTCCACCCGTGAGGACGGAGGGAAGGGAAAAAATCTTCGTGGCCTCGAACCCCACGATGCTCCGGGCCTTGGCGCGGTAGAAGCCCTCGGATTTCTGATCGATACAAACGTCGAAGTCGAGGTATCCCTGCGGGGCCTGCGGTCTCGCCTGGATCATCAGCAGGCCCGCGACCACCCCGGCGCTGCCCAGGGTCAGGAGATAGGAGAGCGACAGGGCGAGCTTGACAGCCCAGAGACCGTTCCAACAGGACCGGAACTTACCGGGATCGAGCCCCATATCCTCGATGCAGAGGCCGTCGTCGACGGAGCACTCGCAGAGCCCCGACCGCGACGTGCCCACGAGGAAGGCGACGCTCCGCTTGCCATAGCTGACCCGCCTCGCAAACCCCAGGTACAGCCCGAGCAGCAGGATCGTGCCAAGCGCCAGCGCTGCGAGGACGGTCCGGAGGCGCCGCCTGCGCACGGCATCCCTGGCCGTATCGGCGAGATCGGCGAAGTGCTTCGAGGCGCCCAGCGCAGCCAGACCGCCGAGAAGGGCCGACAGCGGCACGAAGTACAACCGCCAAGCCTGCAGCTCGCCATCCAACAGCGTACCGGCGAGCTGTCCCAGGGCCCACCCCAGCCCTGCGCCGGCCAGGAAGATCCAGCGGCGTCGGCGGCGCGCCTCCACCTCAGGGGCGGCACTCTTTTTCGTCGTCGACATGATGGCAATACGCCTCCTTGAACTGGCAGCAGAAATAACTGCTGTCGTTGACCAGATCCAATCGCTCGCTCTCGAGCGAAGCAGCGGCCGAGTTGGGGTATTCGACAACTTCGGTCACCGCCCCCTTGGTCCAAGCGGCCTTATAGACATACAGGCCGCGCACGACGCGCTTCCGTTTGCCATTGGTCTGGACGATCGTGGGCGCCGGCGTGGATCCTTTGATGTTGCCCTGCGACCAGAAACGAAACGTGGCCTTCGGCGCCGGCGTGCTGCCGACCCAGAGCTCCACCTCGAGATC
>DASUNJ010000523.1:0-2713 GCA_036277235.1 Thermoanaerobaculia bacterium
CTACCGCGGCGCAGGCCCGGTGAAGATCCGCGTGAAAGCCGACGTGGCCGGCAAACCGTTGGAGCAAACGATCGACCTGGAGATCCCGGCGGACGCGGAGAATCCGGAGATCGAGAGGATGTGGGCCTGGCACCGGGTGCAGCAGCTCCTCAAGGATGCGGACCGCGAGGGCTCGCGGGCGGGCGTGTTGGACGAGATCGTGCGGCTCGGCGAGGGCTTCTCCATCGTCACCGAGTACACCTCCTTCCTGGTGCTGGAGAACGACGCCGAGTACCAGCGCTGGCAGATCCAGAGGCGCAACGCCCTGCGCATCGAGCGCGACCGCCGGGCCCAGGAGCGCGTGCGCGAGGACCTGGACCGCATCCGCGACAAGACCCTGGCCGGGCTCGGCCCCGTGGAAGTCGAAAAGCGGGCCTCGGTGAATCCGGTGCCTGCTGCGGCGCCGGCCAGTCCGCGGCCCCCCGCTCCCACGCCGGAGCCACAGCGCAACCGGGGCGACGTCGATCTCGGCGGCGGCGGCGCCCTGGATGGCTTTGCCGTGGCGCTGGCTCTGCTCCTGGCCGCGGCGAGCCTGCGAGCTACCAGATGATCTTTGCTGAGTGCCCGATCCCGAGGAGCGCCACGGCCACGCAGGTCCCGGCCAGGGCGAGCGCGCTCCAGCGCGGTTGATATCCCAGGAGCGCTCCCAGGCCGAACAGGCTGGCGTAGAGGTTGGGCAGGAACATGAGCGGCGACGCGCCCACGGTCGCCAGCCAGGTTTCGTTGAACGGGTTCGGGCAATCGTCGTTGGGCACCAGGAGCACGAACCCCAGCGCCATCAATCCCAGGAGCGCCTCCTGCCGCCGGCCGGAGCGGTAGAGCACGGCGAGCGCCGCCGCGGCCAGGAAGCCGATCCCGGTCAGGGCGAGGTTGAAGCCGAGCATGGGTCCGACCTCGCGAAAGGCTTCCGGCGCCGAGAGCCGGAAGGGATAGAGCTGATGGCCGGTCGAGGTGCAGACGCAGGAGAGCGGCAGCAGGATCCAGACGACCGCGGCGAGGCGCCCGTCTGCCGGACGGGCCGAGCGCCGGGAGCGCCAGATCCCCAGGGTCACGAGACCCGCGGCCAGCGCGAGGACGACCGTCCCCGCCAGGAAGGCGGGTACGAACCAGGAGGGAAAGCTCCGCGCCCGGGGGAGAAGGTCCCAGGCCGTCTTCGCCGTGAGCGTGGCGGCTGCGGCGAAGAGGACCGCGGCGAGGGCCGCGATCCGCGGCACGAGGCCCCGCTCCCGGGGCGGAGCGCTCACAGGAGCGGCCTCAGTCGGGCACGCAGCGGCAGCAGTTCGGCGGTGTGAGCGCCGGATGCTTCCCCTCGGGGCAGGCCGCGCAGCGGACGGTGGAGCAGTCCGTGATTTTCGTGTCGACGGGTACGCACGCGCAGCAGTCCGGGGGCCGCAGGGCCGGGGTCTGACCTTCCGGGCATTCCGCGCAACGGACGTTCGAGCAAGGTCCGCCGGGGCCGCCCTGCGCCGCCGCGGCCGTGCCGGCGACGGCCATGCCGGTGTCCACGCTGGTCTCGGTGGTGGCCGTCCCCACGCCGGCAGCCGCGCCGGCCGCGGTCGAAGTGTCGCCGGGCTGCGTGCCGGCACAGGCGCCGAGGGCCAGAACGACGGTCAGAACCATCATCAGCAGCAGCAATCTCTTCATGGGACCTCCTCTCCGGTGATGCCACGCCCAAGAGGAGTGAGGCAAGCAAGGCCCGCGCCTGAGTAGTCGCCCGAACCTAGCGCCCGGTGGCCTGGAGGATGGCCTCCTGGAGCATCTGAAGGGTGACGGGCTTGGTGAGGTGGGAGGCGAAGCCGGCATCGCGGCTGCGCTGGATGTCCTCATCCATGCCGTAGCCGCTCAGCGCGATGCCGCGCAGACCGTGGGCCGCCAGCTCGCGCATCAGGTCCAGGCCGGTGCCGTCGGGCAGGCCGAGGTCGCTGATGACGAGGTCGATCTCCAGCTCGCGGCCCTGCGAAGCCTCGAGGGCGGCGGCCACGCTGCCCGCGACCGTGACCTCGTGGCCCAGGGCGCTCAGCAGGTCGGCCATGGCCTCGGCGGTGTCGGCGTGGTCTTCCACCAGGAGCAGGCGCAGCCCCCGGTCGAGGCGCGCCTCCGGCTCGCGGGGGAAGGTGACGATGCTCTCGTCGAGATCCCTCTCCGGCACCCCGGCGGGCAGCCGGACGGTGAACAGGGCGCCGCAGCCGGTGCCCTCGCTCGCGGCGGTGAGATCGCCGCCGTGCAGGCGCATCAGCGCCCGGCTGACGGCGAGCCCCAGGCCGAGCCCGCCGAAGCGGCGGGTGATGCGCGGGTCGGCCTGCTCGAACGCCCCGAAGATGCGCGGCAGCACCTCGGGATCGATGCCGATGCCGGTGTCGCAGACATCGACGACGACCTCCTTCCTCTCCAGGCGCGAGCGGACGGTGATCGTGCCCCCTTCGGGCGTGAACTTGAGCGCGTTGCTGAGCAGGTTCCAGAAGACCTGGGTGAGGCGCGCGGGGTCGGCCCAGGCGAGCAGCCTCCCTTCCGCGAGATCGAGGGCCAGGCGGACGCCCTTGGTGGCCATCTCGCCGCGCACGCTGCGCAGGGCATGGGCCAGCACCTCGGCCACGTCGGCGGCCTGCCGGTGGAGCACGAGCTTGCCGCGGGCCACTCGCGTCAGGTCGAGGAGGTCGTCGATGAGGCGCGCCTC
>DASUNJ010000524.1:0-21945 GCA_036277235.1 Thermoanaerobaculia bacterium
AGGAGGGCAGCAAACAGCATCGTTCCCGGTTTCATGTATTCTCCTTTGTCTATGGGTCTATTGTACTCCAGATGGCTGAGGCGGTGTGAAGCCTTATGATGTCCGTGCCGGCCTGAAAGCCTGACGAGGGCCGTCAGGGCAAGCCGGCGGGAGAGGAGGTTGCCGTGTCCCGCTTGCGGACGTTCTCGCGCTGGACGTTCTACCTGCACCTCTGGCTCGGCATCCTGATGACCGGGATCGTCCTCCTCGTCTCGGTGACCGGAATCCTTCTCAATCACAAGCGTCCGCTCGGCCTGATGCCGGACGTCGCCCACGAGCCGAGCGGATCTTTCGAAAGCGCCCTGCCTCTGGCCGAGCTCGCGCGGCGCGCCGAGGCCGCGGTCGGACCGGAAGTGGCCGCGACCGGCATCGACCGGATGGATGTCCGTCCGGGCGACGGACTCGTCAAGGTGCGCTTCGACGATCGGACGGTCCTGGAGGTCGACGTGGACCTCAACAGCGGGCGCATCCTGCACGTCGGGGAGAGGAACGACGTCTTCCTGGAAAAGCTCCACTCGGCCGAGATCTTCGGCGACAACTGGGTCCTCCTGACCGACGTCTGCGCAGTGGCTCTCGTCCTGCTGCTGCTGAGCGGCTACTGGCTCTGGCTCTTCCCGAGGGCCCGGTCGTGAGCTGGGAGAACGTGGCGCTGCTGCTGGGTCTGTTCGGCGTGCCGGCGCTGCTCCTGTCGCTCGGGCACCGCCTGCGCCACCGTCCAGCCGTCTGGCGCCGGGTCTTCTGGGGAGGGGTGATCGGACATTCGTTCGCTCTCCTGGCGCTGATGATCGTCACCATGGTTCCGCCCGTCCTCTGGGAGGGGGGCATCCGCGCGAGGGACATCGCGGTGCACTGGATGCTGGCTTTGGGAGCGGTCGTGGGAGGAGCGGTCGGTGCCGCGCTGCAGGCCCGGAGGCGTGAACCCTGAGCTGCCGCGCGGCACCGATGACGGTGCGGCGTCTATCCGAAGCAGACCTCGTCCCAGAAGGTCGCCGGCGGGAACTGGCACATGCCCTCGTAGAGGGTGAACGTGTCGTTGAAGAAGTTGCACTCCGTGACCGGGTCCAGCCAAAGGATCGTGCCGCCGGGGTTCTCGCACTCGGAGACGAAGTTCGCGCAGGGATAGAACGGGCAGTCCTCGATCATGGAGGACATGTTCTTCTCGCCGACGCTCCCCTTTGCCGCAGAGACAGGCGTCCAGGCGACGAGGATCAGGATGACGGCCAACAGCAGGGTTGCCTTTTTCATGCATTCTCCTTTGTCTATGAATCTATTGTACCTCGGAAGGCCGGGCCGGTGCTATCTTCGGCGGCATGCGAGGAGCCGCATTTCTGATCGCGTCCCTGGTCCTATCCTCTTGCCTGCAGGCGCAGGCTCCCGCGACAACCCCTGACACAATCCGAACGGAGACGGTGATGACGAGCCGCGCAACGGGAACGTTCGAGGTCAAGGTGATCCCCCAGGCAGCGGACAACGGCTTCGAGGCTGTCGGCAGGATGCTGCTCGACAAGCAGTTCCAGGGCGATCTCGAGGCCGTCAGCAAGGGGCAGATGCTGGCCGCCATGACCGCCGTTCAGGGTTCGGCCGGCTACGTTGCGATCGAGCAGGTCAGCGGAAAGCTGAAGGGCCGCACGGGCACCTTCGTGCTCCAGCACGACGGCATCATGAACCGCGGCAAGCCGCAGCTCTCGGTCACGGTCGTGCCCGACTCCGGCACCGGGGAGCTGGAAGGTCTGTCAGGCAAGATGGACATCATCATCGAGGGCGGCAAGCACTCCTACGTCTTCGAGTACACGCTCGGAGCGGAAAAGTGATCGGTCGAGTCTGGCACGGCTGGACCACGCCGGACAACGCGGACGCCTACGAAGAGCTTCTCCGGCACGAGATCTTCGAAGGCATCAAAGGCCGTCAGATCGCCGGCTTCCGCGAGATCCAACTCCTGCGTCGTAGCCTGGAGAAGGAAGTGGAGTTCATCACGATCATGTGGTTCGACTCGATCGAAGCGATCCGAGGCTTCGCCGGAGAGGATTACGAGGTGGCGGTGGTTCCGCCTAAGGCTCAGGCGTTGCTCTCGCGGTACGATGGGCGGTCGCAGCATTATGAGGTTCGGGCTGGGCTGAAAGCCTGACGAAGCCCGGCGGGAGGCTCGGAAGCAGAGAATGACGACGATGGCACGAAGAGTTCTAGCCGACGCTCGGTACGCGCTTGATCAGCTTGATCTAGCCCAACCGGGGCAAGATCTCCGTGTGAAATGGGTTGGCGCTGTGGCACTTTTGCGTGCTATTGGGCACGTATTGAGCAAGGTAGACGCCGCCAAGAATTCGAGCATGGCCGAAGCCGTGGCGGATGCATGGAATCGCTGGAAGCGCAATCCTCGTCGGCACAGTATCTTCTGGACGTTCATCGAGCACGAGCGCAATAGCATCCTCAAGGAGTACACCGTTGGATATTCCGAGGGACCTGTGTTGGTGGTCGCGGACGGCGAAGAGTTCGAGCTAGACGAAGGTCTATTTGCACCTCTGGTTGACGGTCCCAACGAAGGTCAAGACATTAGGGACGTGTACCTCGATGCACTCTCGCGGTGGGCACGCGAGTTGGACTTAATTGACGAATGGGAAGAAAAGAAAAGAGCCGCAGCCATAACCTGCCAAAACCGCCCTGAGTGACGTGCAACGTTCTGCCGATGAGCGGCAGCTTGCTGTCCGCTCGATCGGCTGGTTAAGCGGCAAGTCACGATGCCCTAAAGATCTCTCTACACCTTTCAGCCGTTCCTATAACTCCTGCCACCAATCCCATCATTGAAAGCGTGCCGACCGCGAGCGAATAAACATAGACCATGTAGAAAGCCCAGGCTGGCGCACTTCGTTCAGCGGCCGAAATCGCAGAGAGGCTCATCAGCAGTAGGCCCCAACTTATAAATGCCACCATGCCTCTGCCCGGTGTACTATCCATGAAATCTTCAATCTTGGGATACTCTCTCACAAGGATCTCACAAGATAGAAACGCTGCGAGAAACACCTGTATAAAAGCCGCAACAAAGGCCGCGATGCCGACAAGACCTCCGGTCAGTAGCCATATGCCGGAAACATCGGGCTTGTCAATTATGGGAAAGAGAGCTGAGCCTGCAAAAACTATCGGGGTGCACACCGCAATGACCTTACCCCAGAGAACATCATCCTCAGAAGGCTGGTGGCTACGCCTTTTAATCGCAGCCGCCTTCTGGCTCGAGGCACTCTTGGCACCTCCCGCTCGTGTGAGGAGTTGGGTTGCGACGGGAAGCATTACCTGAAGCAAGGTAAGCAGGAATCCCGAGACAGATATAACGTCTCGCCAGAAGTCGGTAAGAAATCCACTCATAGTTCTTGCCGCTTAACGTTTCGGATGAACCGCGCTGGTAAGGCCGCCGCCCGCGGCGGCCTTACCAGCGTCGCGTTCCATCCGGTTGTTGTGCCATAAGAAGCGCTCGTACAAGCGCGTAGAAGACTCATTCTGGAACCATGAATTTGAGTTTCACGTATTTTTCATCGAGCACCTTTAAAAGGGTGCACCCCTCCTCCTTCGCAATACTCTCCAAATCCGCCAATGTGAGAGCCAAAATGGCGTTGCGATTCCGAGCGAAATGCCAGATACGTTTGCCCTGTGCGTCCTTCAGCACGCCAGCCTCCCCGGCCAGATCAGTTCGCGTTGCCAGGATACCCAGCCGGCAGCCGTGCGTCGCAAGTAGGTCGTTCAGATTGTCGATCACACGGACGCCGACCGACTGAGCGGTATTCTTGCATTCCACAATGAACGCTGTCCCCGCGACCTCGGACAAAGCACCGGGTAGGAGACCGTGAACCCTGATGATCTGGTCAATTTGGTTGAAGCGAGACCGCACGTCGTGGTACACGTCGAAGATGCTAACGCAACTGAACAGGTAACTGACTAGGTTCTCCAGGGCCACCTGCCTCTCGCGAGTTGACGCACCGGCCGGGATGCGCTTCAAGTGTGATAGCAGCTCTCCGTAGTACGCTCGGTCTATGACGAACAGGTCTTGATCACTTAGCACTTTGTAAACCAAGGCGTCCGCTCTCACAGTCTGCGGAGAGCGCGGGGACCCGATGATGTGCAGGGCGTCTGCCCCACTCCTCAGCCGCGATAGTGGTATTTCAAGGCGCTTAGCAAGGGAGCGATGTCGGTCGTCTGTGCAAGAAAGGGTTGCGCGCAGACGATCGGGCAGCACTTTGGCTTTGACACATGTCCCCACAACTGCCACGCCGCCAGGTGTAAGGGTGCCCATCGTGAGGGCGGCAGGTCCGTCTAGGTCGTATGTGGGCGTACTGTCAATCGCAAGCGACAGATTCTGAGCAGGGGTACTGCCTGCATTCATTACCTCGATCTCAAGGTTGTAGACGGATGCTCCCGGATTCGCGCCTACCACGTATGCTCTTGCCACCAGACTTGGCAGTGGCCCCAAATCCGCTATGAAATGTGAGAAATCCTTGAGAAGGAACTTGGACCTCTCTTCTGACATGGCGTAGAACTGAGGCTGGAGCGCCATGGAAATATCGGGCAAACGCGATTCGATCCCCGCGAGAGACAACCAGGCATTCTTGATAAGTTCAAGCCTTTCCTGAGGAGATTTCCCGCTGTGCGGCAGCCGGATGAGCTTCAGGCACGCCGCAACTTCCTTGAGGATATAGAGGAGATCACGATACCTTGAGAGGATGTAGCAAGGCTCGGGTAGCGCAGTACGCTCTTGTGAATATGGTCGCACGTCTTCGTCGTCAACCTCGAGATAGTCGGTGCCACTTCGAAGGAGCACCTCCGCGTGGACAAGATCGGTCAAAATCGCATCCAGCTCGTCTTGATCTCGGTGCCTGCGGACCTGGAGCATCGCCTTGTAGATATGATACAGAGCAAGGGGGAGTGTCCAACGCGAAGTACCGTAGAACAGGCCGCGCCAGCGTGTCAGGTTGTGTGCACTCAGGAATTCGGCAGTTGCACGTTCCAGACACCTATCCCATTCTCCCGTCTCATGCGCCTCGCTAAGGAGGGCGCGAGCCGTGAAGTAGTGGCACGCGGCGTCTGCCTCAGGGAACCCGCCCACGCAAACACGGGCTGCGAGATCGCGAAAATCTGTCTCTCTGTAGACCTGTGCTGCTTGCCTGAAGTGTATCCCTGCATCATGCGGATTCAGTCTCGCCAGAATGGCAAGCCGTCGGACACTGAACGGAAAGCGAGAAACATCGCAGAATACCTCGTACACACGAAGGGCTGCCCGAAGGAGTCCAGCGCTTCCAAAGGTTATGGCGCGGTCCTCGAGGAAGCGCGCCACCACATTTGCGGGGATGCGCTCATCGTCCGGCGAAATGCCATCGAGTCCCTTCGCCAGCTTGCGGAACCGCAAGTCTTGGCGTAGGCGATCTAGTTCTCTTGTAACAGGCTTGAGGGTCTCGTCGGCAAGGAGTCGCTCAAAGATGGCATTCAGCGAACAACGCTTGGCCTCGCCGTAGCCGGCACGGGGCCTTGCTCTCTCTTCGTGCTGTTTGTCCCGTTGGACGACTTCGGCGGGCTCTGTTTCCTTGCGCGCAATTGCCAACTCTCGAAGCCTGATACTCTCATCCTTGTCCTCGACGAGTCGGGCCAGCTCGTCGTACAATTCGTGTAAGTGCACATGCCAGCACAGGTATCCTCCATAGACATGGGGCCATCCTCCCGTGTGCAAGACGCTGTGCAATTTGTCGCCATAGATAGAGTCTCCGATCTCGCATCGGTTAACCTCGGGGGGAAGTGCTTTGGCTATGCTGATTGCGCGCCGGAGCCAGTCTATTGCTTGTCTGTGCGTAGCCACGGTCTCCATGGCTCTCAGTTGAGCCGGAAGTCTCTCTTCGTCAGGCTTCTCCCTGTCTTTCAGCTTGTGAAGTAGCACGAGGTACAACAATAATCTCACGGCGAGCAAAGGGCAGGCCGCCTCACTTGACCTAGACAGCTCAAAGATGTGTGAGACACAGATTTCGGCCGCATTTGCCTGCTTCACATCAAGGTAGCGAGCAATCTTTGTCTCGAATGACGTGTAGTCAGACTGTGCGGGATGGACGTCTGCCTGCAACTGCAGTGCCTGCACGAGACAATCAGCCGCAGCGCGATTGTCGCCCAACTGCTCGGTGTACACGCGAGCAAGCTGTATGCAAAGCTCTCCTGCCCCACGGGAGTCCTTATCTGCAATGTCCTTGATTGCCTCTTGGTAGGCCACGGTAGCCGCAGAATGCTCCGAAAGCTCAACGTGGTCCACGGCGATCGAGCGCAGGAGGACGGCCTTGCGGTCCGTGATCCCCACGGCCTCGTTGTAGCGCAACCAAGCATGCGCCGATCGGATGCGGTTACGCAGAATCTCGGGCCGCTGTTGGTCCTCTGCGATCGCCAGTGCCCGACTCCAGCAATGGTACTCGCTGTCGTGGACGGAGTAGCGTCGGAAGAAAGCAGCAAGATACCGTATGTCGCATAGAAGTGCGGGGATTTGATCCACGGGGACGGTGGTCTCCTGCCTACGAGGCCCCAGAAACATGCCGCCGAACTCCCTGAAGCAGGATTCCGTATCAACGTACTTGCGCCATACAGTCTCCCAGTCCTCCGGATATTGCGCATCATTTGGCATGGGTCAATCTCAGGTAGAGCAAGAGCGTAGCCAAGAACCAGGCAACGGCCGTGTGTTCTCGCTGTACGGCCGATTGGGTATTCCGCGCACGATTCACAGGTCCTCCTTGCGTTACCCGGGCACAACGCTACGGCGGCTCAGCGCACGGCGCCAGCCGTCCGCTGAAGCCGCTTGGTTGGCCGAGCCAAGGTTTCCCGCTCGCACATGGCTCCGGCTCCACTGCGCTACCTTTCTTTATTCTATCTCCCGCTTGGCTCCTTGTCTCCTCTGGCGTGGAGTGTCAGCACATCCGAGATGACCATATCACCTTTATTGTCGACGAGAATAACTGACACCTTCTGTTGGGCGAAGTCGACCGCGACAACAATCTCTTCGCCCTTGGTGGTAGTCTGATTGAGCTTTACAATTGAGTCCATTCTCAAGGCTCCTTTCTCGGCGTGAACGGGTCTACTCTGTCACTTAGCTGAAGCGACACCCTGACATGAAGCTACACTCCTTTGTGCCTCTTGCAATAGTTGTCACCAGCGGCCAGTCTGCTCCACTCCTGCCGACTCCCTTCCTGAAGTAGGACGCACCGCACGACAGCCCTTTTGCTCATGAATTCCTTCTCGAATGCGACACCGCTCGCGTTGTGATCTGCCGGCCAACAGCTTATTTTGAACGTCACATCAAGTATCCCGTCAAGCACCAAAGTTGCCAATTCGGGTCGCCGTGGGAGGGGGTGCCATCCCTTTGAGTCTCCTGGCTGTTGGAGTCATCCTATGCCGCTTCCTTAAGCACGTCAAAATTATCGAGGATGGCGCATAAGGAAGCCTCGGGACGGGGCGGCTTCGCAGCTCGGCCGTAGAAGCCACCCCGAGCGAGGAGGCTTCTGCGGCGGATCGGTGACGCGTAAGCGCCCGCGGATGATCCACGATCTCCCCGTTCGTCGGGCTCTTCGGCACGGTCGTGGGGATCATCCACGCCTTCCGGGCCATCGCCGGCGAGGCAGAACCGGCGGATTCGCGACCGTGTCCTCGGGCATCGCCGAGGCCCTGGTGACGACCGCCCTGGGCATTCTCGTCGCCATCCCGGCGGCCTGGATGTTCAACTACCTGACCGAGCGGATCGAGCGCCTGCGGGTGGAGATGGAAAGCTCGTCGGCCGAGCTGATGGAGCTCTTCCTGGAGATGGGGGAGTAGGTCGCCAGAAAATCCCACTACGCGACAGGGAAGGATTCTAGGCGACACTCAGGCTTCTTAGGCGACAACGAAATATTTCTTGTCGCCTAGCGGCGCGCTACGCGGCATTTGAACTCTTGGTATCGCGTAGATGCTTGCTACGCGACAAGTAGAAGGTAGATATCGCGTAGCAGAGCGCTTCGCGACATTGAAGGATTCCTCGTCGCCAGAAAAGTTTTTACGCGACATCGAGGCTCTGGATGTCGCTTACAGCTTTCGGGCGGCGATCCCAGAGCACCGCGGCCGTCTCAAGGAACCTATCGCCGCCTTCCACGTTGTAGACTCTTCAAGTGAGCACGGAACCGAAACGTAACCTTGTTCTGCCCGTGCTGGCAGCTCTGTCGACGCTGCTCGCTGCGTTGGTGGCGATCGAGCTGCTGTCCTACGGTTCCGTGCTGGCCGGGATCGCTTCCTCCACCGAGCCGACCCTGGAAGACTTCTTGCCGCTCCTGGGCGGGATCGGGCTAGCGGCGCTCTGTGCCGCGGGGGTGAAGTATGTCTTCCGTCTCCGGGTCCGGTATTGGATCCTGTTGATCGCAACTCTCGTGGCCTTGTTCCTAGTGGTGCTCGCCGTCCAGGCGGGCATCTTTCTTGAGTGAGCCGTGCGGCTCTCGGTCTCGGGCACTCACTTTTCGGGCAAATCCACGCTGGTCGAGGAGCTCTCCTCGGTTCTTCCGGGATACTTGACGGTGGAAGAGCCCTATTACCTCCTGATGGAGGAGGGTCATGAATTCGACTTCGAGCTGCAACTCGAACGTTCCATCGAATTGCTGAGCGGAAACGAGCCGGATGTCATCTTCGACCGCTGTCCGGTCGACATGCTCGGCTATCTGCTGGTCCTTGCGGAAGACTTCCATCTGAAGAAGTGGCTGCCTCGCGTTCAGGCGGCGATCGATACGCTCGATCTGATCGTCTTCCTGCCCGTCGAAGCGCGGGACCGGATCGATCTTCCTTCTTCGCAGGATGCCGGCTTCCGGCTGGACGTGGACCAGAAGCTCAAGGAGATCTTCCTGGAGGACGCCTTGGATCTCGAGATGGAGGTGGTCGAGGTCACGGGCTCTCTTGACGAGCGGGTCAGGCAGGTCCTGAGTCATTTAGCCCCGAAATAGGACTTGATGCGGGCGTTGTACCTCCGCCCCGAGGTGAGCCGGGTTCCATCCTCGAGCTCGAACACATACTCGCCGTGAAACAGCCGGCTCATCTGGCGGATTCGGTTCACGTTCAGAATCCTACCACGGTGAATCCTTAGAAACTGTTGGGAATCGAGCCGCGCTTCGAGGCTGGCGAGCGACTGAGAAAGGACATGAGTCCGCTTGCCCACGTGAAGGCAGCAATAGTCGCCGGCAGCCTCGATCCAATCGATCGTTTCCACGGGCACGATGTCGATCCGGTTCCCGACGCGGACCACCAGCCGCTCCAGCGTCCTGCCTTCCTTCCGATCCCGAAGACGGATGCGGGCGCGCTCGAAAGCTTTCTGAAAGCGGGCTTCGCCGACAGGCTTCGTCAAATAATCGATGGCGGCCACTTCGAAAGCCGCGACCGCGTGATCGTCGAAGGCCGTGACGAACACGACGGCGGGCGGCTCGACTCGGAGCGCTTCGAGCACGCCGAAGCCGTCCAACTCGGGCATTCGCACGTCCAGGAATACGAGATCAGGCCTCTCGCTTTCGATGGTCCGGACCGCTTCGAGGCCGGACCCGCACTCGCCGACGATCGTAGCGTCAGGTTCGTTCTGGAGCAGGTAGCGGATTCCTCGGCGGGCCACCGGCTCGTCGTCTACGATCAGCACGCGGATCTTTTCTGCTTCAGCCATGGGTGAACGGAATTGCGATCCGCACGGCCGCGCCCCCGGCGGGGGTCGTCGCGAGCAGGAGCTGGTGACGCGCTCCGTATAGCTTTTCGAGACGCATCCGCGTGTTCCCTAGCCCGATGCCTTGTCGAGTGCCGGACCAGCCAGGCCCGTCGTCCGCCACTTCGAGGAGGAGCTGCTCTCCGGCTCGCGCTGCCGAGATCGTGACCGTTCCCGGCTTCGACTGCGCGGCGATCCCATGCCGGATGGCGTTCTCCACGATGGGCTGGAGGAGGAGCATCGGCACCGTCGCATCGAGAGTGTCCGGATCGACGCGTCGGTCGATCTGGAGACGGTCACCGAAACGGGAGCGCTCGATCTCCAGGTAGTTGTCGAGCAGCGCCAGCTCCTGGCGCAGGTCCGTCTGCTGCGAGGAGCGGTTGGCGAGCACGCTGCGCAGCAGGTCGCTCAGGCGCACGAGCAGCCGGCCTGCCTCGCGGGTGTCCTCCTTCATCAAGACTCCGATGGTGTTCAGGGTGTTGAAGAGGAAGTGCGGGTTGAGCTGCATCCGCAACATCTCCAGCTCGGCGGCGCGATACCAGACGTGAAAGGCGAGCGCGTGGCCCGCCAGCAGCACGGCCCAATAGGTCAGAACTCCGTTGGTGAAGTCGCCGAGCAGGATCTTCTGGAAAAGGTTCCATTGCGACTCGTGAGGCCAGAAGAGACCGATGACGAGCGCGTGGAGCGTGGCATACACGAGCGCGAACAGTGCGCTCAGTCCTGCGTGCAGCAGCCCGTGCCGCAGCGGATTTGCGTTGAGGAGCCAGCGGGTGGAGAGCCAGAGGACGAGAGGAGAGAGCAGGGCTCGCACGTGGAAACCCGGTAGCCAGTTCACGAACGTTTCGAGCCAGGCCGACGGGCGCCCTTGCTGGATCGCGCTCAAGTCGTGTTGAGTCACGCTCAACACGCAGATCGCCGTCCAGACCGCGAAGCTGACAAGCCACCAGTGAGGGCGCATCGAGGACAGCTACTTTAGCATCAAAAGCGCAGGGTCACGATGTGAGCGCCTCCGCTTCCGATCGTCAAGATCAGCAGCCGATCGTACTCGTCCTCGGCCAGGGGATCGATGCTTCCGCCGCCGAGCTTGTCCACGATCTTCGGAATGGTGCCGCTGTGGTTCACGACCAATGCCGCCGAGCCGGGAGGCAGAGCGCGCAGCCTCGTCACCAGCGCATCCACGTCCTGAACGGGCACGGCCTCGGCGTTCAGGCGAAGCTGGCTCGCGAGCGGCTCGGCGGTCTCGCGGGTGCGCACCATTTCGGTGGTGTAGATCCGGTCGACGCCGGCATCCCGCAGCATGGATGCGAGCTTCGCGGCGCGCGTCCGGCCCTCCGCGCTCAAGGGCAGATCGCCGTTGGGCGCCGATTTCTCGGCGTGGCGCACGATGAAGAGGGTCGTGGGAGCCTCGGCGGGGATCAGAAGAGCGAGTCCCAGAAGGATGGAAATGAGCGTGTTCATGCGGGCATGGTAGAGGAGGCCCGTCGTCCGCGGCCGGTCTTTTCGGCGAAGTGGAGCGGGAGCCCGGCGAGCGGGAGAGGGGTCTCCCTGGTCGTCTTGGCATCGACGTTGCTGCGAATTGCGACGGGAGGAAGAGAGCATGAAAATCGCCGATCTTTTGTTAGCCGAGTTGGAACGGGAAGCGGTCGGGACACGCAAGGCGCTGGAGCGCGTGCCCGAGGGGAAGGACGACTGGAAGCCGCACGAGAAGTCGATGCCTCTCGGCTATCTGGCGGCGCTCGTCGCGACCATGCCGGGATGGACCGCGGCCATCATCAAGCAGGATCATCTGGATCTCGCCGCTCCGGGCGAGTATCGGACGGAGGCGGTCCGGACGAACCGCGAGCTCCTGGAGGACTTCGACAAGGCCATGGACCGGGCGCGGGAGGCCCTCGCCTCGACCACCGACGAGCACCTGATGACGCCCTGGCAGTTGCGCGTCCAGGGGCAGGTGGTGGCAGAGGACTCGCGGTACATCATGATCCGCGACAGCGCCTTCAATCATCTGGCTCATCACCGGGGCCAGCTGACCGTGTATCTGCGTCTCAACGACGTTCCGGTCCCGTCTCTCTACGGGCCGACGGCGGATGAGAAGGGGTTCCAGTAAGGTAAACTTCCGGACGTGGCTGTTTCCAGCGAATCCCTGCGCACGAACCTGGGGCGCGCCTATCGGCTCGTCTTCCATCCGGACCGGCTGCAGCGCGCCCGCAACTACCTGGCGTGGCAGCGGCAGGTCCGCGAGTATGGCCGCCTCGACGCGCAAAGGCGGGAAAACCAGTCGCTCCTCCAGCGCGAGCTGCGCGAGCAGAGGACCGTGCTGGCGAGCCACCCGACCACTCTCACGCTGGACCCGGCGAGCGTCTGCAACCTGCGGTGCCCGTTCTGCCCGACCGGAGCCGGGTACGGCGCTTTTCCGCGGACCGTGCTTTCCGCGGAGCAGTTCTCCCGCATCATGGGCAACCTGCGCGTGGACCTCATCCAGCGCGTGGAGCTTTACAACTGGGGCGAGCCCCTGCTCAACCCGAACCTGGCGGACTTCATCCGCTTCTTCAGCGAACGGAGGGCGGAGACCGAGATTTCGACCAATCTCTCGCAGCGCGAGTACGACGAGACCTACCTCGCCACGCTGGTCTCCGCGGGGCTGTCCACCCTGATCGTCTCGGTCGACGGCGCCACCCAGGAATCGTACGAGCGCTATCGCATCCGCGGCAACCTGGAGCGCGTGCTCGGCAACATGCGCCGCCTCATGGAGGTCAAGCGGGAGCTGCGGAGCGAGACGCCCACGGTCACATTCAAGATGCTGTTGAACCGGTACAACCAGGACGAGGTGGAGGCCGCGAGGCAGCTCGCGCAGGAGCTCGGAGCGGTCTTCCTGCTCAATGAAAAGTTCTGGTGTCCGGACGAGGTGCGCGAGGAGTGGGTGGCGGGCGATGCCAGCGTTCCCTCGCCGCTTCAGGGTTATACGATCAAGCACGAGGAAGTGATCAGCACGTACTGCCGGCAGCTCTGGGAGTCGGTGATCGTCACCTCGACCGGCGACGTGCACCCGTGCTGCCTCACGTACGAGCCCGAGCACGCCATCGGCAACCTTGCGAACGAGGATGTGATGGCCATCCGGAACGGCGAGCGGGCCGTGTATTTGCGGCGGCTGGTCACCGGGGCCGACGTGCCGGCGCCGGAGTTCGAAAACTCGTGCGAGCACTGTCCGAGCCGGTGGTGTACGGTGCGGGCCGGCGCGAATGCCTGAGAAAAGGACTTAAAGGACGTAAAGGACTTAAAGGACAGCAAGGACCAGAAATCCGGGGTCCTTTAGGTCCTTTAGGTCCTTTGAGTCCTTTTGGTCCTTTTGGTCCTTTCAGTCTTGCGACCGGCTCCGGGCCATCGAGAGCCCGGAGCCGATCCAGGTCGACAGCACCGATCCGATCAGGGCGAAGCCGATGTAGCCCGCGACCGCTCCGCGGTAGAGGGCTACGGACATGAGAATCACGATCAGGGCGGTGTAGCCGATCATGGTCCAGCGGGGCCAGCCGGGACGGCAGCGGAAGATCGCCGTGACCGGCAGGATCAGGGCGCCGGCTCCGAGCGCCACGAGCAGCAGGGTCTCCGATCCGGTCGCCAGGCCGGCGGCGAGCGCCACGACGGCCAGGCCGAGCACTCCTCCGAACCAGTTGCTCGCCTGCACCTGCTCGCGCGACAGCGCCAGCCTTCCGAAACGGTCGAGCCGCAGCAGCAGGTTGAACAGCGGGTCCGCCACCCACGTCATCAGCACGAACGCCAGGTAGAGGAAGATCACGGGGTAGAGGAACGGCGCCAGCGAGGGCTGCGACCTGGCCAACTGGCGCAGCAAGCGCGCCCCGAAGAAGAGCCCCAGGATCAGCCACATCTGGGAGCGGCCCTGCAGGCTCCCCATCCAGAGGAAGAAGCGCAGGATCGGGCGGTAGATGGGATTGCGCGCCTTCATCGCTTCCACGATCCCGATGCGCGCGTACTCCATCGAGGGATCGAGCCGCAGCGCTTCGCGGAAGTGCTCGATGGCCGGCGCCGGACGGCTCTCGCGCAGCAGGGTCCAGCCGCGGTTAGCGTGCGTGAAGGCGTTGTCGGGATCGCGCGCCAGGGCGTCGTCGAGAGTGGAGTGGGCCTCGCCGGTCTTCCCCGTCTGGGTGAGGATCATCGCCCGCAGGTTCGTACAGCCGTCGTGATCAGGATCGAGCTGCAGGCCCTGGTCGACGGCCTCGAGCGCCTCGTCCCAGCGGCGCTGCTGTACGCGGATGGAAGCGAGAGCCGCGGGGTAGTCCGCCTCCTCGGGGTCGAGGCGGATGGCTTCCAGGAAGGCCGCGGCGGCCTGGTCCAGCCGGTCGCGATGGTCGAGCACCTGGCCGAGATGGAAGTGGCTGAAGGCCGCGTCCGGGGCGAGCGCCACGGCCTCCTTGGCCTCGCGCTCCGCTTCCGGGAGACGCTCCTGCTTCAGCAGGCAGAAGGCGAGCAGCGCATGGGCGAGCGCGTCCTGGTGGTCCTCGGCGAGCTGGCGCCGCAGCTCTTTTTCGGCCAGGTCGAAGCGGCCCTGCTCGAGCAGGAGCGTGGAGCGCTCCAGTCCCCCCGTGGGGATCAAAGCTTCAGGTACCTCCGGACCTCGTCGTAGATCCCCTCCTGGTTGGCGTAGAGCACGTAGTTGCGCGCCGTGGCGAACCACTCCGCCGTGGAGGAGCGGACCTTGGACGCCGCTTCGAGGAGATCCTTGTTGGTCAGGGGATGGACGACTCCGGAGCGCATGGCTTCCATGAGCTTCCCTTCGACGGCGCGGTCCACGACGGCTTTCAAGTCGGCGCCGGAGAACTCGGCGGTCTTCTTGGCCAGGTGCTCGAAGTCGATCTTTTCGGCCGGCTTGCCGCGCACGAGCAGGCGCAGGATCTCGGCGCGGCCGGGGAAGTCGGGCGGTGGCACGAAGATGACGCGGTCGAAGCGGCCGGGCCGGCGCAGCGCGGAGTCGAGGTGCCAGGGCGCGTTGGTGGCGGCCAGGATGAGCACGCCCGAGTTGGAGCCGCGGACGCCGTCGAGCTCGGCCAGGAACTGGTTGATGATCTGGCGCACGGCGCTGGTCCGCAGGTCGGTGCGCTTGGCGCCGAGGGCGTCCACCTCGTCGAAGAAGAGCACGCACGGCTTCTTGGTGCGCGCCTGCTCGAAGATGCCGTGCAGGTTGCGCTCGCTCTGCCCGAGCCACATGTCGAGCACGTCGTGGATGCCGACGGCCAGAAACGGAGATCGGACCTCGCCAGCCGTAGCCCGAGCCAGAAACGTCTTGCCGCAGCCCGGGGGGCCGTAGAGGAGCACGCCGCCGCCCACTTCCTTGCCGTAGGCGGCGAAGAGCTCGGGGTGCTTCATCGGGTGGATGATCTTGAGGCGGATCTCCTCCTTGAGCGCCTCCAGCCCTCCCACGTCGGTGAAGGAGATGGTCGGCGTCTCGGGCTCGATCCGCACGGTGCCCGGCTCGTCGTCGTTGCGCAGGGAGATCCGGGACGGCCCGCGTCCGGCGGCCAGGTCGTCGTCGTCCGGATCGATCTGGTCGGCGAAGGCCTCATCCTCCTGGGAGGGGTCGGCCTCGACGGCCTTGCGGTACTCGTCGCGGGCGCGCTCCACCTGGCCGAGCTCGAGCAGCACGTCGGCGGCGAGGCGGTGGGAGCGCCCCCGGAGCCGGTCTTCCGCGGGCTCCCCGATCTGGCGCAGCAGGAAGAGCGCCTCGGAGGAGCGCTTCTGCCGGTGGAGCACCCGCGCCAGCTCGATCTTGGCCTCTTCCTCCTCGGGCTCGATGCGCAGGGTCTCGCGCAGCTCCGCTTCCGCTTCGCCCCAGCGTTGCGCCTGGGCCAGGACTTCGGCCAGGTGGAGGCGCAGCGGCAGGTTTTCCGGCGAGACGCGGAGCGCCTGCCGCAGAGCATCAATGGAGGATTCGCTGGACATTGGCGATCGGGGCTCCTCAGGAACGAGTCCAGCGCAGGTCCATCTCGTCCCGGTCGCCCAGGGCGCCGCGCAGGACCCGGACCAGCTCGGGATCCGCGCCCGCGCTCTCCAGGAGGTCTACGGTGGAGCGGTTCAAGTAATAGTCGTCGTCGTCCGAGGACTCCTCTTCGAGGTGATCCACGAGGAACTGGAACTGGTCGTCGGTGAGGATGCCGACCTCGGCACCCGACTGCTTGTCGAACAACTGAACCATGGGAATCTCCTCCTCTTTCGGGGGTGATTCTATAGACACGCGCCTGGAAGGGAAGAGGCGCGTCTGGTATCCTAGGGGACAAGTCTGAATAGCAAACCCGTGCATGCTGGAGGATGTATGAGGCTCAAGGCCACGTTCCTGTTTTCGATCCTGTTCCTGTTCGCGGCGGTCCACACCGTCTCGGCAACCTCGGTGCTGCCGATCCAGGACAGCGCCCTGGCAGACCAGGCGGCCGTGATCGCCGAGGGCACGGTGACCGGGGCAGGTCCCGCGGCTGCTTTCTCATCCGGAACCGGACGGCCGGCAACCGAGTACCGCCTGCGCGTCGAGCGTGCCTTGAAGGGCGACGTCCAGGGCGGCTCCCTGGTCTTGAGGGTGCCCGGCGGCAGGGCGGCCAACGGGCTCGTGCTGAAGATCTGGGGCGCTCCGGAGCTCCGCATCGGCGAGCGGGCGCTGGTCTTCCTGGTACCGAACGGGGACGGCACGTATGGCCCCCTGCACCTCGCGCTGGGCACGTTCCACGAGCTGCGCTCGGAGGGCCGCCGCCTGGCCGTCCGCGATCTCTCCGAGGTCTACGAGGTCCATGAGGCCGGCGCTGCTGGCAACTCGTCCGGGGGGGTGCGCGACCTGGAGCGCTTCGGCAGCTGGCTGGCCGACCGCGCCGCGGGTGTGCAGCGGGAGGCGGACTATTTTGTCCCGGCGCCCAGGATGGGAGTCGCGTGGGAGGCGTTCACCTATCTCCAGGGCATCAAGCAGCGCTGGCTGGAGTTCGACCGTGGCGAGGACGTGCCCTGGAGGGCGCATGCCGCCGGCCAGGTAGGTTTTCCCGGCGGCGGCTTCGCCGAGTTCCAGGCCGCGCTCCAGGCCTGGAACGACGACCCGGCGACGAACATCCGCTACCGATACGACGGCACGACGACGGTGGCCAACGGCTTCAAGAACTTCGACCAGAACAACGTCATCCTGTTCCACGACGCCCACGGCGAAGCTCCGGGCAGCTTCAGTTGCCCGACTCCGGGCCGGGGCTCGGGCGTGCTGGCGATCGGCGGTACCTGGATCAACGTCAGCACGACGCCCGCGACCATTGAGGCCGGCGACATCGTGATCAACGACAACGCGATCTGCTGGTTCACGAACAGTGAGAGGATGAAGCAGATCTACGGCCACGAGCTGGGGCACACTCTGGGCCTGGGCCACTCCTGCGGCGACGATGTCAGCGGCCCGTGCGATCCGAAGCAGAACAAGGACAAGGCCGATGCGCTCATGCGGGCCACCGCGCACAACGACAACCGCGGCGCGGTCCTCCAGAAGGACGACAAGGCCGGCGTCCTGTCGCTCTATCCCGACCCGAACGGCGGCGGCGGCGGCGACCCGAACAAGCCCGCTGCTCCGTCCAACCTGGAGGCGGAAGGGTTGTCGCGCTCGGTCCGCCTCACCTGGAACGACAACTCGGACGACGAGACTCTCTTCGTCGTCGAGATGAAGAAGGGCAAGAAGTACAAGGCGGTCGGGAGCGTGAAGAAGGACGTCACGAGCGCTATGGTCGTCGGTCTGGCCGCGGGCAAGAGCTATACCTTCCGGGTGACGGCGAAGAAGGGGAAGGTCGCGTCCGATCCGTCGGAGACGGTGACGGTCCGGACAAACTGATCGATCGGTCGGGAACAACCGCGTCCTCGGAACAGGACGTTCACGGCGGCCTCGCGGGAAACCGCGGGGCCGTTCTATTTTGTTGCGAATGAGAGAGTTACAGGCAAGTCCGTCCTCTCCCCCTGCCCTGGCACCGCGGTTGCTCCTGGGTCCTTTCGGAACGTCTCGATGACATGGGACGCAAGGAGATGACAATGACGAGCAAGCGATCGCATGCGATCTGGATGCTGGCCGGCCTGTTGGCTGTATCCGCCCCGGCCTGGGCACAGCGGGGAGCGTACGAGAGAGATGGAGCGTTCCGGCTCCACCTGGGCGCCTTCCAGCCGGAGGGCGACTCGGAGTACTGGGACAACAAGTTCGAGGATTTCACGGGCGACATCGACGACTTCGAGAACGTCTCGTTCGGCGCCGACTACCTGCTCAGCCTCAACCGGCATCTGGGCCTGCTCTTCTCGGGCAGCCATTACTCGGGAGATCAGACCCAGTCCTACCGCGACTTCGAGGACAACTTCGGCAACGACATCCGGCACGACGCCACGCTGGAGCGGACCTCGTTCACCGCGGGGCTGAACTTCAGCATCCTCGGGCCGGACGCGCCGATCATTCCCTACGTGGGAGCGGGCGGCGGCCTCTACGTCTGGCGGCTGGAGGAGGACGGCGACTTCATCGACTTCGGCACGATTGACGACGAGATCTTCAATGCCGCGCTGGAGTCCGAGGGCGAGGCCTTCGGCTACTACTGGCTTGTGGGGCTGGAGGCGCCGATCACCCACCGCATCTCGGTCTTCGGGGAGGCGCGCTGGACGAACGTCGACGACGAGCTGGACGGCGACCTCGAAAACCAGGGAGACATCGATCTCTCCGGCCGGGAGTTCCTGGCCGGGATTTCGTGGAACCTGTAAGAGCCCTCACCTTCACCTCACCCCCTGACCCTGGGCCGGGGGGTGAGGACCCGCTAAACTCCCGTTCGTGGCATACCTCTACATCCTCCGCTGCGGGGACGGGTCCCTCTACACCGGGATCGCGCTCGACCTGGAGCGCCGGCTGGATCAGCATCAGGCGGGCCGGGCCTCGCGATACACTCGTTCCCGCCTGCCGGTCTCCCTGGTCTGGTCGCGGGAGATCGGCTCCTGGGGGGACGCGCTGCGCGAAGAGCTGCGCATCAAGCGTCTGAGCAGGGCCGCGAAAGAGGCTCTCGTGAGAGAGTCGCTTGTGAGAGAGTAAGTCCAAGATGTACAACGATTTCTATGGCTTTCGGGAAGCGCCGTTCAACATCACGCCCGATCCGCGCTTCCTGTTCTTCAGCGGCCGGCACCGCGAGGCGTACAACCACATGCTCTTCGGGCTGCGGGAGCGCAAGGGGTTCATCCAGATCACGGGCGAGGTGGGAGCGGGCAAGACCACGGTCTGCCGCGCCCTGCTCGAAGACCTCGGGCCGCAGTACCGGACGGCGCTGATCCTCAATCCCTGCCTGACGGGCGACCAGCTCCTGCGCACCATCCTGATCGAGCTCGGGCTGGAGCCGTCCGACGATCGGGTCACTGCCTTGCAGCGGCTCAATCAGTACCTGCTGGACCAGCTCGCCGAGGGCCATGACGTGGTGCTCCTGATCGACGAGGCCCAGGACCTGAGCTTCGACCTGCTGGAGCAGATCCGCCTGCTCTCGAACCTGGAGACCGACCAGCGCAAGCTGCTGCAGATCGTGCTCCTCGGCCAGCCCGAGCTGCGGGAGAAGCTGGACGATCCGCGCCTGCGCCAGCTCCGGCAGCGGATCACGGTGCGCTACCACCTGGCGCCGCTCTCGCGCCAGGAGGTGGAGCAATACATCCAGCACCGCCTCCAGGTGGTGGGAGCGAACGGGCGGCCGAGCTTCAACCGCTGGGCGCTCGGCACCATCTACCGCTACTCGGGAGGCGTGCCGCGGCTGGTCAACGCCGTCTGCGACAAGGCGCTCCTCTGCGGCTATGTCGAGGGAGACGACCATCTGACCCGGCGGCACGTGAGGCGGGCGATCCGCGAGTTGGAGGGGAACTATTGAGTCTGATCGACGAAGCGCTGAGGCGCGCGCGCCAGGAAGCCACCCGCCAGGACGCTGCGAAGCGGGAGGAGGCCTACCGGCACGTGCCGGTGCTCCCGCCCATGGCCTCCAGGAGGAGCTCTCCTCTCCGTCCCGCCCTGCTCGGCGCGGCCGTGGCTCTCCTGGTGGTTGGTTTAGTCGCGCTCGGCATCTATATCGGGGGCGGGGGTCGCGGAGGCTCGCCGGAGCCCGAGCCGCGGGTCGCCGGAGCTCCTTCCGCCGCGCCGGTTCCCGTCCCCGAGCCGCCCCAGCGTCCGGTCGCAGTCGTGGAAGAGACGCCAGAGCCAGAGCCGACGCCGGCTCCCGAGCCCGAGCCCAAGCCGACGCCCGCGCCTGTAGTCGTGGTTCCGATCCCAGCCCCTCCGGCTCCTGAGCCCGAGCCCCTTCCGACTCCGATACCGACACCGGCTCCCACGCCGGAGCCGACACCGACTCCCGTGCCCGAGGTCCGGACCTACGTCCGCGAGATCCCTCTTCCCGAGGGCGGATCGCTCCGCCTGAACGGCATCGCCTTCTCGGCCGCCCAGCCCGTGGCGCTGATCAACGACAAGGTCCTCGCCAAAGGCGAGAGCTACCAGGGCTTCATGGTGACCGACATCCAGGCCAACCTGGTCGAGCTGCGGAAAAACGGGACGATCGTCCGGGTGACGTTGAAATGACCTTCGAGGTGAAGCACGAGCTGCCCGGCTGGGAGCTGCTCTGGCTCCGCCTGCGGCTCCGGCCGGGTCAGGACGAGGTGCTCGCCGCCCTCCGCAAGGAGGTGGCCGAGGTCGCCCGGGCCAATTTCGGAGGGGACAGCCTGTCCTCCGATCCTGTCGTGGCTGGAGTGCGGGCCCTGTTCCGGGCCGCCGGCTGCGATCCGACCCGCTACCGTCCGTCCTCCGAGGCTCTTCTGAGGAGGCTGCTCAAAGGGGAAGAGCTGCCGGCGATCCACCCTTTCGTCGACCTCAACAACTGCCTCTCGGTGGAGCTGGCCGTGCCCTGCTGCGCCTCGGCCAATGGCACCTTCACGCCGCCGGTCACCCTTCGGGCCGGCCGGCCGGGAGAGACGGTCCAGTCGCTCCGCGGTCCCTTCAACCTGGAGGGCAAGCCGCTGCTGGAAGATTCGCAAGGCGCCTTCAGCACGCCGATCACGGACAGCGAGAGGGTACGGGTACACGAAGGGACCGAGCGCGCCTGGATGGTCGTCTATCTCCCCCAGGGGAAGATGGATGCCGTGGCCGCCCGTGCGCGCCTGGACGAGCTGCTCAGGAAAGCGCCGGTCGCGGAAGTGGAAGAGGCCGGAGTGTCAGGTTAGCCGTTCCATCCAAGCCTTGAAGCTGGGAGCGATCTCCTCTCCATCTTGCACAACCGGGCAATCCCGGTCGATCCGCCGCCGCTCCGTATCGAAGCACACCATGGCCCCATCCGGTCCGACCGCGAAAGGGATGAATCCCCCCTCCAAGCCGGCGATCTCCCTCTCCATGGGATTAGCGAGCAGACCGAACGGACCGAGGTCGACCTCCTCCTCCCATTCATAGGCGGTGACGAGCTGCTCGAAGAGCGGGGGGAAGCGTCCCGGCAGCCTGGCGTAGACGGAGTCAAGGACCTCGCGGCCGGCGATCACGGCCCGTGGAGACAGGCCGAACGCGGTCGCGAAGCGCTTGAGCAGCGCGGCGTCTCCGAGCCTGCCGAACGGCACCCGGGCCGCCGCTGAGGACGAGCCAGCCATGGACTTGTTCCTATCCGCAAATCTCTGGGCACTATCTTGCCAGAGTCGGGCCGTCAGCGCCAGACGGCTTCGCGGCCGGTGCCCGCTCGCCCGTGGCGGGAAAGATAGTCGTCGATCAGCGCGCGGGCGATGCTCAGAGGGGGAGGGATGAGCGGCAGGGCGTCGAGGGTGAACCAGCGGGCGTCCTCGATCTCGGTGGGATCGATGCGCACTTCGCCGCCGGCATACCGGGCCGTGAAGCCGATCATGAGGGAATTGGGGAAGGGCCACGGCTGGCTGCCGAAGTAGCGGATGTCGCGCAGCTCGACCCCGACCTCCTCGCGGACCTCGCGAGCGACCGCCTCCTCGAGCGACTCCCCGGGCTCCACGAATCCGGCGATCGTGCTGTACACGCCGGGCACGAAGTGGGGAGACCGGGCAAGAAGGGCGCGGCCCTCGCCGTCCTCTACCAATGTGATGACGGCGGGGGAGAGCCGGGGAAAGTGTTGAAGCCCGCAGCTGGGGCAAGTCCGTGACCGTTCAGAGGTTTGGGCGGTGGTAAGAGTGCCGCACCGTCCGCAGAATCG
>DASUNJ010000525.1:0-2120 GCA_036277235.1 Thermoanaerobaculia bacterium
GAGGAGACACTGGCGGAAGAGAAAGAGACGGACAAAAAGCTCACCCTTCTCGCCGAGAGCAAGGTCAACCTGCGCTCCGCCGCTTGAGGCAGGACGCGCCGCTACTCTTAAGACTCCGGAAACCTCGCCGGGCTCCGGCCCGGCGGGCACTACTGTAAGGGGGAACGAAAGCCCCCGGTCCGCCGTTTACGGATCGAAACGCGGAGAGAGTGCCATGGTCACACGAACCGTTAACGTTAAGTCGCGCGGCCCGGTTGCAGCGCTTTGGGAGCCGATCGCCGTCACCGTCCTGGGCGTGCTCTTTGGCATCATCGTCCTGATGGGCCTGCTTTTCTGGACCTTGCAGTCCGACGATACGGAGACTGCGATGCCGGCCCAGCCAAGCATTCTCCAGCCTGCTCCCCAGCAGCCAATTCCCCAAGCGTAGGAAATCTCGGTTCCAAGCGGCGAATCCAATTCAGGGGGGAGGCCCCACTTGCCAGAGACATTCAAGATACCGGCTTCGGCCGTACGTCGGCCGCGTGTGCTCGTGGTGGAGGATGAATCGATGCGCCCGCTCAAGCTCGAGGAAGAGCTTGATCGGTGTGGCTACTCGATTGTCGGGCCCTATTTTTCTGTCGTACGCGCACTAGGGGGTGTGCCTGACACCGAAATCGATATCGCCGTCCTCGATGTCGACGTTCAGGACGCGCTGATTTTCCCCCTGGTCGATGAACTTGCGGAGCTAGGCGTGCCCTACTTGTTCTTGGTCGACCCCGCCTCGCGCATCCTGCTCGAGCAGTATCGCGAGCAACCAGCGATTACCAAGCCCTTCGACGCCGCCGCACTCTTACGCGTCTTGGGCGATATTCTTCCACCCGGCCGCGCGCACTGATTGTGCGCCCGCCCATGCTCACTCGGCATAAAGCTGAGCGCGCTCTCCCGCTTCCGAGGAGCAGGTTCGCATTCCCCGACCGACCAAGAAAGCGACGGCAACGGCATAGTAGAACAGCCGGTACCTGCGGACATGGTTCATCATGGGGCACCTTCCGGAACGCCGCTCCCGCCATGCTTGATTCATGCCAGGCAGTATCAGGTGCCTGCGCGGTCGGAAGTAGCCCGCCGCACCGCCGGAGCCACGCATGTGCCCAGCAACTCGATCGCGCGCATGACCTGCGCATGGGGCATGGTCCCCACCGTCAACTGCGCCAGGAATCGTTGATTGTCGAAGTACTCCCGCTCTTTCAGAATCTTGTCGACCACCTGGTCTACGCTGCCAACGAGAAGCGAGCCAGCTGGAGACCGCATCGCCTCGTAGTGTTGGCGACTCATGGGTGGCCAGTCGCGCTCCCGGCCCACCTGCGTCATCATCGTGGCATAGGGGCCGTAGAATTCCTCAGCCGCCCGCTCGGAGGTATCGGCGACATAGGCGTGAGAATTGATGCTGACTTTCAGGCGCTCGGATGGGTGCCCGGCCCGCCGGCCGCACTCGCGGTAGTAGGCGACGAGAGGCGCGAAGCGTTCGGGCTCGCCACCGATGATGGCCAGCGCCAGGGGAAGCCCCAGCCTTCCCGCACGTTCCACGGAGGCCGGCGTGCCGCCGACAGCGACCCAGATCGGCAGCGGATCTTGCAGCGGCCGGGGATAGACGCCGAGCCCGGGCAATCCCGGTCGATGCTCGCCGGTCCAGCGAACTTTCTCGGTGTCCCGCAAGTGGAGGAGAAGATCGAGCTTCTCCACAAAAAGAGTGTCGTAGTCGCCGAGATCGTAACCGAACAGCGGAAACGACTCGATGAACGAGCCTCTCCCGACCATGATCTCGGCCCGTCCGTTGGAGAGAAGGTCCAGCGTCGCGAAGTCCTGGAACACCCGGACCGGATCGTCGGAGCTCAGAACGGTGACGGCGCTGGTGAGCCGGATGCGCTTGGTGCGAGCCGCCGCAGCCGCCAGCACGACTGCGGGCGAGGACACTGCGAAATCCCTTCGATGGTGCTCGCCGACTCCGAAGACGTCCAGCCCGACCTGATCGGCAAGCTCGATCTCTTCCATGAGGTCCTTGAGCCGCTGACCGGGGGACACCGTTGCGCCCGTTTCGGGATCGGGCGTCAACTCGGCGAACGTATAAACTCCAATCTCCATCA
>DASUNJ010000526.1:0-3317 GCA_036277235.1 Thermoanaerobaculia bacterium
GGGAGCTCGACGAAGAAGGGTTCACCGTCGTCGTGACCACCCTGATCGAGCAGGCGTTCCTCGTGCCGGCCGGACAGACGGGCGCGGTTTCGCTCGCCCAGGAAGGTTTCGCCTCGGTTCTGGCGCACCACCGCATGCTCCAGGACACCGTGCGGGTGCTGGCCTACCAAGCCGCGATCGCTCGCCATAGCCGGGGTTGCTCGGTCGTCGAGATCGGTTGCGGAAGCGGGATTCTCTCCATCTTCGCAGCCCGCGCGGGGGCCCGCCGCGTCGTGGCGATCGAGGAAAGCGAGATCGCCTCCCTCGCCGAGCGGATGTTCCAGGCCAACGGCTGCGACGGCATCGTCGAGCTGCGGCGGGCCAACAGCCGCGACGTGGAGCTCGACGAGCCGGCCGACCTGCTGATCCACGAGATCCTGGGATCCGACCCCTTCGCCGAGAATCTCCTTCCATTCGTGCTCGATGCGCGCAAACGGCTCCTGCGGCCCGGCGGACGGCTGCTGCCCTGGCGGATCCAGGTTCTCTGCCTCGGGGTCGAAGTCGAGACGAAACCGCACCGCGATCAGGCCTACCTCCTCGCCGAGGCGGCGGAAGCCCAGAGGCTCTACGGTCTGGACATGACTCCCCTCAGGGAGCTCCTTGCCGAGGTCGATCCACGCCTCATCGCACCGCCGTTCGAGGACGCCGACGCGAAGGTCTTCAAACCGAAGGTCCTGTCGGAAGAATGCCTGCTGGTCGACCTCGACTTGCGAACCGACGACCTCGACAGCGCCGGCGAGCCCTCCGAGGCCCGCCTGCGCATCCAGAGTCCGGGGACCCTGGGGTCACTCGCCATCTATTTTCGCGCTCACCTTGACGAGGACATCCAGCTCGCCACTGCCCCCTTCGCGCCGCTGACGAGTTGGGGGAGGCTCCTGCGCCCTCTGTCGGGCCGCCTCGCGGTGGCGCCCGGGGACGAGGTGCGGCTGCGAATCGAGCTGAAGAGCCGGCGCGGCCGGCAGATGCTCGACGTCGATCTGGCGTAGTAGAGATCCCGCGGGCAGGCGCCCGAAACAGGTGCTAACGCGGACGATTCAATTCACAGCCCATGCTAAGCTGTGGACGCGGCCCGGCACGTACAACTTCTACTCGAGGAGAGCCCAATGAAAAAGAAAATCAAGAAGCTCCAACTCAACCGAGAGACCCTGCACAACCTGACCGAGCGCAATCTGAGGGAAGTGGTTGGAGGGGCGAGAACCATCGCCCGGACTTGTGAGACCTTCACGTGTGGGCAATCCTGCGACTGCAGCCTGCCGCCGAGCTGGGCTTGTTGCTGAGCGTGGCGCTCCGCGGAGGCGCTGGCTGACTGTGAAGCCGGGGCTCTGGCGCCCGTTGCTCGAAGGGGACCTCGCGGTCCAGGCCTGGGAGGCGGTGAACGCCGTCGCCCAGGCCCTTGCAGCCTGGTCCCCTGCCGACCCCGGCGAAGATCGCACCGAGATCTGGTTGGACCGCGTCGTCTCCCTGGGTGGCGGCATGGCGGGCCAGGCGCTCTTCCACGGTTATCTCTTCAAGGCCGCGGGGGCCGAGCGCCACGCCGCGCGGGCGCAACAGCTCCTGGACGAGGCGAGCGAGGCTCTCGCCATGACCCCGATGCGCCCGGCCCTCTACTCCGGTTTCACGGGCATTGCCTGGGCCGCGGAGCACCTGGGCAGCCTGCTGGACGGCGAGGAGGAGCAGGAGGCGGGCGAAGTCGAAGACGAGGACATGAGCGAGGAGATCGACCAGGCCCTCCTGACAGCGCTCAACCGCTTCTCCTGGGCAGGCGACTACGACCTCGTCAGCGGTCTCGTCGGTTTCGGCGTCTATGCCCTGGAGCGCTTCCCCCGCCCGACGGCGGTGCGCTGCCTGGAGGCCGTCGTCGATCGGCTGGATGAGAGCGCCGAGAGGAACGGGCAGGAGGTCACCTGGTTCGGGCCCACCGAGGTCCTGTCCGGCGCCGATCCGGAGCGCACGCCCCACGGCTATTATGACCTGGGGGTGCCGCACGGTGTCCCCGGCGTCATCGCACTGCTGGCCGACGCCTGCCGCCTGGGAGTCCGGCAAGACCGGGCGCGCCCCCTGCTCGATGGCGCGGTACGCTGGCTGGGGCTACAGCAACTCGAAGGGCAGAGGGGGGCCTGTTACCCGTCCCGGGTCGGCCCGGGCATCGAGACGCGGCCTTCTCGGCTCGCCTGGTGCTACGGCGATCCCGGGATTGCCGCGACCCTGCTCTACGCCGCCCGCGCCGTCGGAATGAAGGAGTGGGAGGGCACGGCGCTGGCGATCGCCGCCCATGCGGCCAGCGCCACGCCGGAAGATGCCGGCGTGCAGGACATGGGGCTGTGCCACGGCGCTCTCGGGCTCGCCCACCTGTACAACCGCATCCACCAGGCCGGCGGCGGCGAGCTGTTCGCAGACGCCGCGCGCCGGTGGTACCGGCTGGGGCTTGCGATGCGCAAGCCGTCGCAGTCGGTCTGGGCGGTGGACCCCGGTTTCCTGACCGGCGCCGCAGGCATCGGCTTGGCGCTGCTCGCCGCGGTCACCTCGGTCGAGCCGAAATGGGATCGCCTCCTGCTGGTCGCGATCCCACCGCGCGGCGCGGATCGCGGCGCTGGCGCCACGAATTAGTGAGGACTGGAATACGGATCGTTCAGGGTTCCGAGCCGACCTCGTACCTGGTGGTGAGGGTACATCCCAAGGAGAACGGCTGGATCATGGGATCGAGACACTGGCGGCCGCTGCTGGAAGGGGATCTCGCGGCCCGGGCGTGGGAGACGGTGGGCGCCATTGCCCAGGCCCTGGAATCCTGGGCTCCCGGCGACGAGCCGGCGGATGAGTTGGACCGCAGCGTCTCGATCGGCGGCGGCACGGCCGGCCAGGCGATCTTCCATGGCTATTGCTTCAAGGCCCTGGGGGCCGAGCGCCATGCCGCGCGGACGGAACAGCTCCTGGACGAGGCGATCGACGCCTTGGCCACCTCCCCGATGGGCGCGACCCTCTACGCCGGCTTCACGGGCGTCGCCTGGACCGTGGAGCACCTCGGCCGCCTGCTCGGCGACGAGGAGGAGCCGGAGGCGGGCGAAGCCGAAGACGCGGACATGAACGAGGAGATCGACGAGGCCCTTCTCAAGGTGCTCTCCCGCTCCTCCTGGGTAGGTGACTACGACCTCATCAGCGGGCTCGTCGGTTTCGGCGTCTATGCCCTGGAGCGCTTTCCCCGCCCGTCGGCCGTGCGCTGCCTGGAGGCCATCGTCGACCGGCTGGACGAGACAGCGGAGAAGAAAGGGCAGGAGGTCACC
>DASUNJ010000527.1:0-14852 GCA_036277235.1 Thermoanaerobaculia bacterium
CGGTTCTGGAAGGCGCTCGACCTGTCCGGAGCGGACGCGCCTTTCGCGATCCACTACATCGGCGTGGACCGGCAGAAGAAAGAGCCGTCCGCCCCGGTGACCAACAACGACATCCGCTACGTGCCGACCTTCATCGTCTACCGGGAAGGCCGGGAAGTGGGGCGGATCGTAGAAGAGTCGCCGCACGGGATCGAGAAGGACCTCCTCGCGTTGCTGACCGGCCAGGCACAGGGCCTGATCACCACCCGGACCGACTTGCTGTCCTCCCCCTAGGTCGATGCTCACGAGCTTCGCGTGGGTCCTGCAATTCCTCGCGCTCGTCCTGGTGGGCAGCGGTCTGCTCATCGGGCTGGTCTACAACCAGGTCCGGGTCGAGCTCGCCATCTGTGCCCTGGGCGGGGCGCTGTTCCTGCTCGGGCGATGGCTCCAGAGCCGGCCCGGCCACTGATGCGGCCCGCCGCCTCTCTCTGAAACCTTGGCGGGAACATTGCGTATCCACCCATGACGCGGGGAACGGAGCAGCCGACCGACGAGGATCTGGTTGCAGCGGTTCTCGAAGGAGACCGGGACCGCTTCGGCGACCTGGTCGACCGATACCAGGGCCGCCTCGTCAATTACCTGTTCCGCCTGCTGCGCAACGTGGACGACGCGCACGACCTGGCGCAAGAAGTTCTCGTCAAGGTCTACCAGGTGCTCGATCGCTACGATCCGCAGTACCGGTTCTCGACCTGGCTTTTCCGGGTCGCCCAGAACGCCGCGATCGATCAGATCCGCCGCCGGCGATTGAAGGTGGTTTCGCTGCGGCAGGACGACGAAGAAGGCGAAGGTCGTGATTGGGACCTGCCATCCCCGGAGCGTGGACCGTACGGCGAGCTGCGCAACCGGGAGAGGGGAGACGCGATTCAGGAGGCCATCGACTCGCTCCCATGGGAATACCGGGAGCTGATCCTCCTGAGGCATTTCGGCGAGCTCCCCTACGAAGAGATCGCCCAGCTCAAAGGCATGCCTCTGGGCACGGTGAAAAACAAGCTCTTCCGGGGACGGCAGATGTTGAAGGATAAATTGCAGGAGTTCCTGAGCGATTGAGCGGGGGCAACATGAAGCCGGATCACGCTGACTACAGAGAATGGCTGAACCTGGAGGCCGACGGCCGCCTGCCGCGCAACGAGCGGGCCCGGCTCGAAGACCATCTCGCCACCTGCTCCGACTGCCGCTCCGAGCTCGACGAGCTGCGCGAGCTGGACAGCCTCCTGCTTCAGGCCAGCGTGCCGGTCCGGGAAGGTTTCCGCGACGACGTCCTCGGCAAACTGCCGGTCACGGGCTGGGAGGCGCGCGGACCGCGTACCTGGGGCTTCCCGGCCGCCATGGTCATCCTGCTCGGCGTGATCGCCACGGCGGTGATCGGCAGCGGCTCGGCGGGCGGCGAGCACGCCGGACTCGGCGCGATCTCGGCCATCTTCGGCATGTTCCAGGCCACGGTCCTCGCCGGCTCCGGCCTCCTCGGCGCGAGTTGGAAGGGCTTCGGCCTCGTCTTCCAGGAGATGCTCTCCTCCCCGATGAGCCTGGGCATGTTCGGAGTGTTCGTGCTCTGCCTGAACATCCTGCTGGTCTCCATGATCCGCCGGAAGCGCGCCACCCACGCCGAGGCGAGAAGCCCGCGGCGCTCGTAGGGGCGCACCCCTACACGCAAAACCCATCCTTGACGTAGAGTTCCTCCCGTGAACGTCTTGCTGGTGAGCCTGTTGCTGCTCGCCGCCCCGCCGTCCGCCACGGGCGGGGACGGGGAGGTGGCGCTGCGCCTGGAGAAGGGGAGCCTGACGCGCAACCAGATGGTCGCGATGGGCAAGGACGTGATCGTCGAGGGCGAAGCGCTCTCCGACGTGGCCGCCCTGGAAGGCTCGGTGGAGATCACGGGCCGGGTGTCCGGGGACGTGGTCGTGCTGGGCGGAGACGCGCGGCTCGGACCCGAGGCGCGCGTCGGAGGCGACATCTTCGTCCTCGGGGGGACGATCCAGGCCGCTCCCGGGGCGCACGCCGCGGGACGCATGGTCTCCTACCCCACGGCCTCCTCTGCCCTGGTGACGCTGGTGGAGGGTCCGAGCTTCGGCCTGGGCTTCGCGTCGCCCCAGGTGCTGGGCACCAAGCTCGCGCTCCTGGCCGCCTGGGCGGCACTCCTCCTGCTCCTTTTCGCCGCGACCGGCCGCCAGCTCCTCGAAACGGCGGACGGCGTCCGCCGCGAGCCCTTCCGCAGCTTTGCAACGGGCCTGACGGGCGTGCTCGCCCTGGTGCTGACGGCCATGTTCTTCAGCGCTTTCACGGGAGGCCTCGTGGGAGTGCCGCTGCTGGTGTTGGTGGTCCTTCTGGGGATGCTCCTCAAGCTCTGGGGGATGGTGGCGGTCTTCTACGCCCTGGGAGACTGGCTGGCCCGCCGCTTCCTCCACCGCCCCCGCATGCGCCCCCTGAACGCCGCGACCATCGGGCTCCTGGTCATGGGAGCCGTGAAGTTCCTCCCCTACGTCGGCATCTGGGTCTGGACCGCCGCCACCCTCATCGGCATCGGCGCCGCCCTCTCCACCAAGTTCGGACGCCAGGAACCCTGGTTCGAGCTGGCTTGAAGGGGGTGTAAACTGAAGGCATGACGAGAGCCGAGCTGAAGAAGCTGCTTGAGCTTCCCATTGTCGAGAAGATGGAACTGGCCCAAATGCTCTGGGAGAGCATCGAGCCCGAGGAAGAGGCCGGTTTCCTGGCGCTCCCCGCTTGGCAGCGGCAGGTGCTGAACGAGCGCCTGGCGGACCTCGATCGTCATCCCGAGGACGAGCAGACCTGGGAAGAGGTGAAGGCAGAGCTCTTTACCGAATCATGAGACTGGTGCTCCGCCGCGCGGCGAAGCGCGATCTCGCCGAGGCTCGCCGGTGGTACGACGAGCGAAGGGCCGGCCTCGGGAAAGAATTCCTGTCCTGCGTCGAGGCGACGCTCTCGGTCATCAGCAATCGCCCTTACGGGTTTCCTCGAGTAGACCCTCGGGTTCGCCGGGCAACGGTGGAACGCTTTCCCTATGGGATCTTCTACTCGATCGACGGAGAAACCATTCGGATTCTTGCAGTCCTCCACAATGCTCGCGGGGCTCACTGGTGGAAGAGCCGCGTGGAAGATCCCTAGCCAGATTGCACTTCCAGTCGCCACCATGAGTCCTCGTCTGCAACCCGCCGTACCTGAAGAGGCGTCCGCGATTGCGGCGCTTCACACCGCGGTCTCCGAAAATCTGACGAATCAATACGGTAAGGGACACTGGTCGTCGGCGGTGTCGGAGAAGTCGGTCCTGGCCGGTATGCGGACGTCGAAGGTGTTCGTCACACGAGACGGGAGCGGCTTGATCACCGCTACCCTGCGGCTCACTACCAAGAAGCCATGGGCGATCGACAAGAGCTACTTCACGGAGTGCCGGACGCCGCTCTACCTCCACAGCATGGCCGTCGCGCCAGGGTTGCAGCATCAGGGGATCGGACGGCTCTGCATCGAGGAGGTGAAGCGGATCGGCAGAGAATGGCCCGGTGAGGCGATCCGTCTCGATGCGTACGACGCCGAAGCCGGCGCCGGTGGCTTCTACCGCAAGTGCGGCTTTCTGGAAGTCGGCCGGGTCACCTACAGGAGCACGCCGCTGATCTATTTCGAAATGTTGCTGTGAGGGTTCGTCATGGTGCGACAGAAAGAACGCATCCTCGTGCTTGCAGGCTGGTTGAGCGCTGCCATCGCCACGCTCCATGTTGTAATCATTTTTCTGGGGCCTCCGGCCTACCGCTATTTCGGGGCCGGTGAGGACATGGCGCGGCAGGCCGAGGCGGGCTCGCTCGTCCCTGCCGCCATGACCCTGGCCATCGCCGCGGTCTTCGCGGTCTTCGCCCTCTATGCCTTTGCCGGGGCCGGCCGGTTCCGGCGGCTGCCGCTGCTCCGCACCGGCCTCGTTGCGATCTCCGCGATCTATCTCGTCCGCGGCCTTTCGTTGCTGCCGGAGCTGGCCAGGTACGATTCAGGAGCCGTGTTGCCTCGGCACCTGGCGTTCTCTTTCACTTCTCTCGTCATCGGTCTTCTTTATCTCGCCGGCACGGTCCTTCTTTGGCCGAGCCTCAGTTCCAGGCAGAAGGTATGATGATGCCCATGAACCTCTCCATCCTGCTGATGGCCGTAGCACTCGCGGCTCCATCCTCGTCGGTCCAGGATCTCGCGTGGATGTCCGGTTGCTGGGCGAGCGTCGGCGGCGAGGCCGGCTCGGGCGAGATGTGGATGGCTCCGGCGGGCGGAACCCTCCTGGGAGTCAGCCGGACGGTGAAGCGCGGCAAGACCGTGGCGCACGAATTCATGCAGATCCGCGAGACCGGCCCCGGACAGATCGCGTTCATCGCACTTCCGTCGGGCCAGAAAGAGGCGAGCTTCCCGCTCGTCCGCCTCTCCGGCCAGGAAGCCGTGTTCGAGAACCCGCAGCACGACTTTCCCCAACGGGTGATCTACCGCCGCGTCGGAGACCTCCTCACAGGACGCGTCGAAGGCAGCGAGGGCGGCGAGACCAAGGGGTTCGATTTTCCAATGGAGAGGCGGCCATGTACGTGATCCGCGACATCTTCCGCTGCAAACCGGGCAAGGCGAAGCTGCTCGTCGAAAAGCTGCGTGCGACCCTGCCGTCCACCGAGAAGGAGGACGGTTTTCGCAACTGCAGGCTGATGGTCGACGCCGTCGCCACGTACTGGACGGTCGTCTGGGAGGCCGAGATCGAGAGCTTGGAGCAGTTCGAGCATCACATGGCGAACTATGGCTCGCGTCCCGAGGTCCAGCAGGCGATGGCGGGGTACCTCGATCTTGTCGAGGGCGGCCATCGCGAGATCTTCCGCGTGGTGTAGCTCATACCGGAGGGAGGTGACGAGTGTTCTGTCCGGAATGCGGAAGTGAGTATCGCGAAGGGTTTACGCGATGTGCCGACTGCGAGGTGCCGCTCGTGGAACAAGTGCCGGCCGAGGCACCTTGCAGGCGTAAACCCATGTTCACCGGTATGCAGGTCTGGATCGGCAGATTGTCACTGGCACTCGCTGGACTCATTACGTTGATGCTGGCGCTCTCGTTTCCCTCCCCGCGCGATGCCACGCCTCTGAGCATCGCCATCCAAGCGATCTGCTTCCTCGTCTCAGTCACTTCATTCGTAGCGCTGTTCCGCATTGGCCGCACCGACAAGAGAGGATGGCGTTTGGTTGCTCTCCTCGGCCTCGCCGCACCATTCATGCTTGCCTTCAATGCCAGAGGTATTCTTAATGGCTTTCGCCCCGAGGCTCCCTTCTCCCCTGCTGTGGGTCTGCTTCTCTCGTTGCCTTGGATCGCCCTGCTGATCGCTGCTGCCTGCTCGATTCGGCGACAATCGGACGCCGGCGAATCAACTGCGACAACCCGCAGGGAGGACGAGGATAGTCATCTCCATGGCGAGATCGGATGACCTCCACCGCCTTCCTGACGACCTTCCCGTTCCGGTCGATGACGGAGCGTGCGATCACCTTCCGGGGATGGAGCTTCCGGACCTGGAGCTGCCCTCGACCGCGGGGTGTCTCGTGCCGATCCGGCGGCTCGGAGAGGGGTACACTGTCCTCTACTGCTACCCGCGCACAGGGCTTCCGGATCAGGACCCTCCGGGCGGCCTCGCGGCCTGGGACTCGATTCCCGGCGCACGCGGGTGCACGCCGCAGGCCTGTTCGTACCGCGATCATCACCAAGAGCTGCGCGAGCGGGGCGCGCAAGTCTTCGGCGTGAGCACGCAGACGACCGAGTATCAAAGAGAAATGGTGGAGAGGCTCCACCTGCCCTTCGAGGTGCTCAGCGACGCCCGGCTCGAGCTCGCCCGAGCCATGCGCCTGCCCACCTTCACCGTAGCAGGGATCGAGGTCATCCGCCGGCTGACGCTCATCACGCGGGGAGGCCGGATAGAGACCTGCTTCTATCCGGTCTTTCCTCCCGACGCAGACGCCGGTCGTGTTAGCCAGTGGATCGAGCAACGCCAGGCTTGATCCAACCGAGGCCGTTTGAAATGGCCTCGTCAATCCGGACACAACCAGATAGAGAGGCAGCAGCTCCGAGTGGGGCTCTGCCATATAGGAAGATTTCCATGTCATGACACTTAGTTAGGAGGTCGATCATGAGAAGGAATCGCCTGATCTTTCTGTTCATTGCGATAGCTCTGGTAGTGGGACCCTCGGCCATCCTGGGAGCCCCTCCCGGTGGGGGAGGCCCCGGCGGCGGAGGCAATCCGTCCTTGACTTCGCTGGACTTCCTGCTGCGGCAGGGGGTCTGCCGCGGCTGCGACTTCGGGCCTGTGGACCTCGCCGGAGTGCGTCTCACTTCGAAGGAGCTGCCGGGATCCATCCTGAATGGTGCGAACCTGTCGGGAAGCGACCTGCGCTTCGTCATCCTCTCCGCATCCGAGCTCCAAGGAGCCAACCTCAGCAGCAGCAACCTGACTCGTGCGAGCCTGGACACCGCCAACCTCCAGCAGGCCGATCTCCACCAAGCGAACCTCACCAGCGCCACTCTCCGCGACTCCGATCTCTCCGGCGCAAACCTTCAGATGGCGAATCTGATCTCCACCTTCCTCGACGGCGCCCGACTGATCGGAGCCGATCTCTCGGACGCCACCGGCGAAGTCGTCCGGTTGACTGGGGCGGACTTGAGCACGGCCATCCTCCGCCGCGTCGTCCTTGAAGGTCCCTTCTGCAACAACGCCAATTTCTCCCAGGCGGATCTCACGGATGCCACGCTGAAGGGAGTCTTTGCACTTTGCTCGGGCCTCGGCGCGAATTTTTCAGGGGCTCTGCTGGTACGGACAAGCCTGGAACAGTGCAGATTTGTGGGGGGGTTTTTCGAGAACACCAACCTCTCGGCGGCACGCGCTGTCGGCTCGGATTTCACAAACGCGAGTTTCCGCAGTGCCAATCTCTCGGGAATGGACTTGAGCAACTCGGCGATGTTCGTGACGAACCTGGAGAACGCCAACCTGACCGGCATCACCTGCAACGGCTCGCTCTGCCAGGGCGCGGAGCCCCTGGGGATGCACACCGCTTTCTTCTTGAACACCACCTGCCCCGACGGAGTCACCATCGGCAACTCGCCAGCGGACTGCGGGTTCAGTCCGTAGAGGGCTTGACAAGTCCAAATGCTTCCTCTAGCCTCCCCCTCCCTTGAACGAGGAAACCATCATGAAACCGCAAACGATCTCATTGCGCGATGTGATCCTGCCGGGCGAGATGAGGGAGATCCTGAACCGGGTGACGGAAGCCCGGAAGGCCGCGGAGGCCGCCCTCATCACGCGCCGGGAGGAGACCGCCGCGATCCGCTCGCAGGCCAACACCGCGCGGCTCTACGAGTCGAACCCGACTCTGATGCGGCTGCGCGAGCTGGAGGTCTTGGAGAGGGTCACCGAGAAGGCGAATTTGTCGGTGGTGCTGGGGGAGGGCGGGCTGGCGGATCGGGTGGTGAAGCTGCTGTAAGGACCAAAAGGACGTAAAGGACTTAAAGGACCAAAAGGACGAGAGCCGGCTTCTTGTCCTTGAGGTCCTTTTTGTCCTTTGGGTCCTTTATGTCCTTTCCTCCGGCCCCGTGCTAGCTTCGCGGCATGGTCCGCGTCGCGCTCCTGCTCTTCAGCTCGGGCTTTTGCGCTCTGGTCTACCAGACCGCCTGGCTGCGCATGTTGCGGCTCGTGTTCGGGGCCTCGACCCTCTCGTCGGCGGCGGTGCTCGCGATCTTCATGGGCGGGCTCGGGTTCGGCGGGCTCCTGCTGGGCCGGATCGCGGACCGCCAGCGTTCCCCCCTCGGCTTCTATGCCGGGCTGGAGGCCGGGATCGCTCTCGCGGCGGGCCTCTCGCCCTGGCTGGTCGTCCTGATCCAAAAGGTTTATGTCGGTCTCGGCGGCAGCGGAGCGTTGGGGCTCGCGGGCGGGAGCCTCGTGCGCCTCCTATTGGCGGCGCTCGTCCTCGGTATTCCGACGTTCCTGATGGGCGGGACCCTCCCGGCCCTGGCGCGAGCGGTGGAACAGGCTTCCGATTCGGGCCGGCGCAGGACCGGGCTGCTCTATGCGCTGAACACGCTGGGTGCGGTGGCCGGCGCCCTCGTCACGACGTTCTGGTCGTTGGAGCACCTGGGCATCCGGACGACGATCTGGGCCGCGGCCGTGCTCAACCTGGCGGTCGCCGCGGTGGCCTGGTTTTCCCGAATGTCCGCGGCGGAAGCTCCCGAGGAGACGGCGGAGCCTCGAAGGGAGGTCTTCGTTCCGATCGCGGCCGGCGTGGTGGGCTTCGCATTCCTTCTCATGGAGCTGGTCTGGTACCGGATGCTGGCTCCTCTTCTGGGCGGCTCTTCCTACACGTTCGGGCTGATCCTCGCCATGGCCCTGCTGGGGATCGGGCTCGGCAGCCTTCTGTATGGAGCGGGGCCTCGGCAGCTTCGCCCGACACTCGCCGGCTTTGCCGTCACCTGCTCTCTGGAGGCTCTCGCGCTCGCTTTGCCCTTCGCTTTGGGCGACCGGCTGGCCGTTCTGGCGGTGCTTCTGCGGCCCTTGGCCGGCGCAGGCTTTCTCCCTCTCGTCCTTGGGTGGAGCCTGGTGACCGCGATCGTCGTCCTGCCTGCGGCGATCGTGGCGGGGTACCAGTTCCCGCTCCTCATCGCCCTGCTCGGACCCGGCCGGAGCCGGGTCGGCCGGGAGGTCGGCGCGACCTACGCGGCGAACACGGTCGGGGCCATTGCCGGCTCGATCGCCGGCGGCTTCGGGCTCCTCCCCCTGCTCTCGGCTCCGGGAGTCTGGCGCCTGGTGGCCGGTCTGCTCCTTGTCCTGGCCCTGGCGGCGGCGGGAAATTCTTTTCGGCGGGAGGGCTCCTGGAGGCCCCTGGCCCTGCCGGTGGGGGTCGCCCTGATCGGCGCGCTGCTCATGTCCGCCCCGGGTCCGAGCGCCTTCTGGCGGCACAGCCCGATCGGCGCGGGCCGGGTCAGCGGCGACTGGAGCGGTCCCAACGAGCTGCGGGATGCCATGAACAGCCAGCGGCGGGGAGTCGTCTGGGAGCGGGACGGGGTCGAGAGCAGCGTGGCGATCGACATCACCCGCGAGACGGCCTTCCTGGTCAACGGCAAGGCCGACGGCAGCGCGCGGGCGGATGCGCCGACGCAGGTCATGAGCGGTCTGGTCGGGTCGATGCTCCATCCGAACCCCCGCCGCGCCCTGGTGATCGGGCTGGGCACCGGCAGCACTGCGGGCTGGCTCGCGGCCGTGCCGTCCATGGAGAGGGTGGACGTGGTGGAGCTGGAGCCCGCGGTGGTCAGGGTGGCCGAGCTGCTCGCGCCGATCAACCAGAACGCCTTGAGCAATCCCAAGGTGCGCCTGACGATCGGCGACGGCCGCGAGCTCCTGCTGACCAGCCCGGAGAGGTACGACGTCATCTTCTCCGAGCCGTCCAACCCCTACCGCGCGGGGATCGCCAGCCTCTTCACCCGCGAGCTCTACGAGACGGCGAGCGACCGGCTGCGCCCCGGCGGGATCTTCCTCCAGTGGCTGCAGGGGTACGAGGTGGACGCGGAGGTCGTGGCCACGGTCTACGCCACACTCGGCTCCGTGTTCCCGGCTGTCGAGACCTGGGAGATCAATTCGGGCGACCTGCTCCTCGTCGCCACCCGGGAGCCGCTCGCCCACAATATTGATCGCGTGCGGACCCGCGCCGGGCAGCCGCCCTACGAGGAGGCTCTCCTCCGGACCTGGGGCGTGGGGGGAGCCGAGGGTTTCTACAGCGGCTACATCGCCTCCCCGGAGCTCGCCCGGGCCGTGGCGGGCCGCCCGCGCGCCCGGCTCAATACGGACGACCTGCCCATCCTGGAGTTCGGCTTCGCCCGCAACCTGGGCCGGTCGGGCCTCTTCCGCGTGGAAGATCTGGTTGAGCTGGTCCGCACCCGGGGCGAGGATCGGCCCCATGGAGCATCTCTCGACTGGGGGCTCGTGGACGAGCTGCGCCAGGCGCGCCGCCTCTTCTGGGGGGATTCGGCGATAGGCGGCAAGGGGAGGAGCTCGCAGGCGGAACTGCGGCGGCTCGCGCGCGTGGAGTACTCAAACGTCGACCTGAAGTCAGCCTGCGGGCACTGGTTTGCCCAGCCCGAGGCTCCGTTCACGTACTCCGACCTCCTCCTGACCTCCGAGTGCCTGGCCGGGACAGGAGATCCCCGTGCGCCGGAGCACGCCGGGCGGCTGCGCGAGATAAGCCCGGTGGACGCCGACCTGGTCCTCGCCATCTGGCACGGCGAGGCGGATCGCACGCCGGAGGCGGTCCGTCACCTGTTGGCGGCATTCGAGAGGGCACGGCGCGATCCCTGGCCCTCCATCCCGCTGCTGGAGCGGGTGCTGGAGCTCGCCTCGGAGATCGCCACCCGCGATCCGGATGCGGCAAGGTCGATCTTCAAGGCCCTGGCCGAGCCGTTCGCGGTGGGCATGGCCGACCAGACGCGGCTGCTCCAGCGGTTGGAGCTGACCTGGCTGTTGCGAGAGGGTTGCGTCGAAGCCCTGGCTCCGTTCGAGCCGAATCCTCCCTGGGAAGACCTGTTCCTCGCCCAGCGCGCCCGCTGCTACCGCGAGGCGCACCATCCGCTCGCCGACCGCGCCCGCTCCGACCTGGCGGAGTACATGAAGAACGCCCCGCCGCGCCTGGAGACGGGGCTGCCTCTGCCCGCTCCTTGACCCCCACCCGTCGAACTTTATACATTCGGCTTTCGGCCAGTACCAGGCCAGGAGGGGATAGGTCTATCGAATGGAGTCTATTCGGACCATCGGAGTGATCGGCGCGGGCACCATGGGGCACGGAATTGCCCAGGTGGCGGCGCAGAGCGGATATGACGTGCTGCTGGTCGACGTGGCGCCTCAGGCTCTGGAGCGCGGCGTTTCCCAGATCGGCAAGGGGTTGGAGCGCCTGGTGAGCAAGGGCAAGCTCGCGGCCGAGGAGCGCGACCAGGCCCTCTCCCGGCTCGCATCCCATGGCGAGCTCGCCGCGCTCGACCGCGCCGACCTCGTGGTCGAGGCCGTCGTCGAGAAGCTGGAGGTCAAGCGCTCGGTCTTCACCGAGCTCGACCGCATCTGCCCGCCGCACACCATCCTGGCATCCAACACCAGCTCGATCTCCATCACCAGGATCGCGGCCTGCACCTCGCGGCCCGGCAAGGTCATCGGCATGCACTTCATGAACCCGGTGCCCGTGATGCAGCTCGTCGAGATCATCCGCGGCCTGGCCACCGGCCAGGAGACCTACGACGCCGTGGAGGCCGCGTCGCGCAAGATGGGCAAGACGCCGGTCGAAGTCCACGACGCGCCGGGGTTCGTCTCCAACCGCGTCCTCATGCCGATGATCAACGAGGCCATTTATTGCCTCTACGAGGGGGTCGGGAAGGCCGAGGCGATCGACCAGGTTATGAAGCTTGGAATGAACCATCCGATGGGTCCGCTGGCCTTGGCCGACCTGATCGGTCTGGACGTCTGTCTCGATATCCTGCGTGTGCTCTCCGACGGCTTCGGCGATCCGAAGTACCGTCCGTGCCCGCTGCTGGTCAAGATGGTGGACGCCGGCTACCTGGGCCGTAAGTCCGGCCGGGGATTTTATGCGTACGATGGGTCCTGACGCGTTCTCTTCCGGCCGCGGGCCGGAAGACCGCAGCATGTACTGCCAGGTCTGCGGCGCTCCCAACCGGGACGACCATGAGTATTGCGTCCGCTGCCATCAGAAGCTGCTGGTGGTCTCGGGGCCCCTGCGCGACGACGACGAGTACGAGGAGGTCACGGAGGAGAGCTTCTCGTTCGACGAGCACCTCCTGGAGCGCATCTCGATCCTGGAAGAGGCGGTCAAGCGCACCGCCGAGACCGTGCGCCAGGTGCTCGGCGCCCTGCACAAGCAGGAGAAGAACATCCTCATCAACCAGACCGGCCTCTCGGCGCTGCGCGAGCTGCTGGAGCAGAAGCACTACATCGGCTGGGAGGAGTGGAGCGAGCTCTGGGAGTCCAAGATGGACTACCAGCTCCTCGCCCTGGAGAAGCGCGAGCGCTTCCTCTCGATCAAGGAGCGCATCGCCGCGCTCCACCACGGCGACAAGCGCAAGATGTTCCTCCAGCACCTGGAGGACGCCGAGTACGCCCTGTTCGCCTTCGACATCGAGCGTGCCGTCGGCGCCCTGGAGTCCGCCTTCAAGCTGGACCGGGAGAACTACGAGCTCGCCTACTTCCTCGGCGAGACCCACTTCAACGAGGGGGACACGGGCGAGGCCCTGACCTTCTTCAGCCATGTCCTGGAAGTCAAGCCCGATCACTACGAGGGGCTGGTCTACAGCGGGGTCATCTACTACGAGCGCGGCGACCACGACCGCGCCGAGGACTACCTGAAGCGCGCCATCGCGCTCTATCCCGAGAGCTTCCTGCCCCATTTCAGCCTCGGCGCCGTCTACGCCGGCCAGGGGAATCTGAACAAAGCCGTGCTCTTCCTGGAGCGGGCGGTGCAGGTCGATCCCGTGCCGCAGGCCCTCTACCTGCTCGGGAGCTGCTACTACGAGATGGGCAAGCTCTCGCTCGCCGTCCACTACCTGCAGGAGGCGGTGCGCCACGATCCCGCGTTCGAGGAGGCGCACCACCTGCTCGGGCTGGCCTACCTCGACCGCCACTGGACGCGCAAGGCGCTCGAGTCGTTCCGCCAGGCGCAGCGGCTCAATCCCAAGAAGCTGCAGTATCAGGACCTGGTGCGCTACCTCTCGGGCGCCGCGGGCTCGCCGCTGCCCGGGGTGAGCGGCGAGGCCGAGTCCTGGTTCAAGAAGGGGGAGGAGCTCCTGGCCCGCGACAACCTCAAGCAGGCCCATGCCTGCTACCGCCGCGCGCTCGCGCTCGATCCGGACAACCCGACGCTGCTGATGTCCTACGCGCTCCTCTGCCTGCACCTGAACCGCAACCAGGAGATCGAGGCGGTGACGCGCAAGGTGCTGGATCTCAAGCCCGGCGAGATGCTCATGGCGACCGCCTATGCCACGCTCATCGAGGCCATGCGCAGCCAGGGCAAGTACCGCGAGGGGAACCGCATCGGCAAGCTGCTCCTCGACGAGGGGAGCTCCAACTTCGCCAAGTCGATCGCCTACTACGAGATGGCGTACAACCTGGCGGAGATGGAGGAGGACCTGGACGAGGCCCTGGACTTCGCCCGCCAGTCGGTGGAGCTGGCGCCGGACGAGATCAAGCAGTTCCCGCTCGCGGCGCTCGGCTGGGTGCACTACAAGCGCAAGGAGTTCGACAAGGCGGTGGACTTCCTGGCCCGGTCGAGCGAGCTGGGGCCCTCCTCCACGACGCTGACGCACTTGGGCATGGCCCTGCTCGCGTCGGGCCAGGAGGACCGGGCGCGCACCGTGCTCGCCCACGCCCGCAACCTGGGCGAGCGCGGCGAGGCGCTGCAAGAGAAGATGATGGAGTGCATGAAGGATTCGACGCGCCTGATCGAAAGGGCTCGACGCGGCCAGAGAAAGTAACAGGAGCGACAGGGAGAACGGGAGAGCGAATGCGCTGGAGCCAGTATTATCTGTTTACAACCCGCGAGGTTCCGAACGACGCGGAGGTGATCAGCCATCAGTTGATGGTTCGCGCCGGCATGATCAAGAAAGTCGCGGCCGGCATCTACGACTACCTGCCGCTCGGCTGGCGGAGCCTCACGAAATTGATGAACATCGTCCGCCGCGAGATGAACGCGGCCGGCGCGATCGAGCTGATGCTGCCGTGCATCCAGCCCGCGGAGCTCTGGCAGGAGTCCGGCCGCTGGCAGCGCTACGGCAAGGAATTGCTGCGCATCAAGGACCGTCACGACCGCGAGTTCGTCTTCGGTCCCACCGAGGAGGAAGTGATCACCGACATGGTGCGGCGCGACGTGAAGAGCTATCGCCAGCTCCCGTTCAACCTGTACCAGATCCAGACCAAGTTCCGCGACGAGATCCGTCCCCGCTTCGGATTGATGCGCGGGCGCGAGTTCCTCATGAAGGACTCCTACTCCTTCGGCGCGAGCCCCGAGAGCCTGGATATCACGTACGAATCGATGCGGAACGCCTACTGCCGGATCTTCGAGGCCTGCCATCTCGATTACTCGATGGTGGAGGCGGACGTCGGCACCATCGGCGGCTCGGCTTCGCACGAGTTCATGGTGGTGGCCGACACCGGCGAGAGCGCCGTCGTGCGCTGCCCCGAGTGCGGCTATGCCGCGAATGTGGAGAGGGCCGAGACCCGCGGCATCCAGAAGGAGAAGGTGGAGGACCGCGAGCCGCAGGAGCTGAAAGAGGTCGCGACCCCCGGCCAGAAGTCGATCGAGGAGGTCTCCAAGTTCCTCGGCATCGAGCCGCGGCAGCTCGTCAAGACGCTGATCTACGAGACCGAGAAGGGTTTCGTGGCTGTCCTGATCCGCGGCGACCGCGAGATCAACGAGGTCAAGCTCACGAACCACCTGGACGTCCAGCACCTGACCCTCGCGAGCGAGGACAAGGTGCGCGAGGTCACGAAGGCCCGGGTGGGCTTCGCCGGCCCGGTGGGGCTCTCCGGGCTGCGTATCGTCGCCGACGAGACCGTCCGCAACATGGCCGACTTCGCCACCGGCGCCAACAAGGACGACGCGCACTACACGGGCGTCAACTGGGGGAGGGACGCCGATCTCTCCGAGTTCGTCGACCTGCTGCTCGTGAGCGGCGGCGATCCCTGCCCGCGCTGCGATGGGAAGCTGGAGCTTTTCCGCGGCATCGAGGTGGGTCATATCTTCAAGCTCGGCACCAAGTATTCGGAGAAGCTGGGCTGC
>DASUNJ010000528.1:0-35743 GCA_036277235.1 Thermoanaerobaculia bacterium
GCCGCGCCGCCGGCTCGCCGACCTTGGCAATCAGGTGGGCGCGCACGATCTCGAAGCTGTGGTTGAGACTCAGGTTGAGAGCCATCAGCTTGCCCCAGGCCAGCGAATCGACGGGCGTCCACGGACGGGGCTCGATCCCGAGGATCGTGAGCTCGACCGGCAGCCGGCCGCGGTGGGCCGAGATGTAGGCGTTCACCCCGTCGGCGTAGGCGGTGAGCAGGGCGCGGGTGGCAGGAGAGAGCGCCTGCCAGTCCCGCTCGGCGGCCTGCACGACGCCGAAGGTGCGCATGATCTTGTCGATTTCGAGGGCGCCTGCGCCGAAGACCGCGGAGAGCTCCCCGCGGCCGGCGTAGGCATTGAGCTGCATCTGCCAGAGCCGGTCCTGGGCGTGCACGTACCCCTGGGCGAAGAAGAGGTCATGGGCGCTTTGCGCGTAGATGTGGGGGATGCCAGGCTCGACCCGCACGATCTCGACCGGCGCCTCGAGGCCGGGAACCGTGAGGCGGCCTTCGACCTCAGGATAAGCGCGGCGCACGAGCCAGAAGAAGACCAGGCCGAGGATCACGATCAACCCCACCAGGACGACGGCAGTCCAGCGCAGAAGCTTCCACAGGCGGGATTTCATTTCGAACGAGTCTCCTTGGCGAGCTCCAGGGTCAAGGACCGGTCGATGCAGAGGCGCAGCCGTTCGGCCAGAGCCTGTACGTGCGGCTCGGCGAGGGCGCTGACATGATCGCCCGGAACGGTCTCGATATCGACCGGCCAGGGCGAGAGCGCCCCCCAGCCGTGCGTGGGGTCGTCGGCGGTGTCGGTCTCGGCGGGCAGGAAGAGGGTGATCTTCCCCGGGTAGAGACCCGGCCGGTAGCGCCGGAAGGCGCGCACGTTGGTCTTGAACACGGCGAGGAGCCGGCGGAGCGACTCGGGGCCGGCTTTCGCGCCGAACGGGGTGTCCTTCAGCCCGGAGAGCAGGCGGAGCGCCTGTTCCTCGGACGAAAGCCCGCGGAGGTTCTCGGCGGTGAGGCCGAGATCGAGGTTCCAGAGACGTTCCAGGTAGTCGGCGATTTCCAACAGCCAGGGAGTGTCGTCGCCGCCCGTGCTCTCATTCTCCTCGTTCTGGTCCGCCGCCGGCCGGGGCCATGGTCCGGGGGTGGAGTCGACGATCGCCAGGAGCGCCACCTCGCGGTCCTCGGCGGCGAGCTGCCGCGCGACCTCGAAGGCCACCGCGCCGCCCAGCGACCAGCCGCCGATGTGGTAGGGACCGGCGCTGGCCGCGGTGATCTCGGCGCGGTAGCGCGCCGCCATCTCCTCGATGCTGTTGAACGGCACCTCTCCGGGCCCGAGCCCGCGCGACTGGAGGCCGTAGAAAGGCTGGTCCGGCCCCAGGTGACGGGAGAGGGCCTGGAAGGCGAGGACGTCGCCGCCCGCCGGGTGGACGCAGAAAAACGGCGGGCGGGAGCCGGCCGGCTGGAGCGCCACCAGCGAAGCCGTGGCCGGAGGGGGCGACTCGCCCCGCGGGGCGCCGCGCGCACGCAGACGCTGCTCCAGCAGCGCCCGCTCCTCGGCCGAGAGCCCGGCGCGGCGCGCGGCCAGCCGGGCTCCGCGGTCAGCAGGTGCGGATGGTTTGTTCGAAGTGTCCACGGGCTGGGTCTCCACGAGCTTCGGCGGTCCGATCTCGGCCGGCAGCGCGGAGAGCCGGACCTCCGGATCCGCCGCCACCGCCTCGAGAAGCCGGGTGAGGTGCTGGAGCATCCGGCCTACCGTCGCTCCCTCGAACAGCTCGGTGCTGTATTCCGCTTGCAGGGTGAGGCCTTGCGGCACGTCGACGATCCCGAGGGTGAAATCGAACTGCGAGGTGGCGGAGTGCACCTCGACCGGTTCGACGGCGAGACCGGCAAAGCGGAGCGGCTCACCGGAAAGGTTCTGGACCGAGAGCATGACCTGGACCAGCGGGGTGCGGCTCTTGTCCCGCGCCAGACCGAGATCCTCCACCAGACGCTCGAAGGGGAGGTCCTGGTGGGCGTAGGCGCCGAGGGCGGAGTCGCGAGCCCGCTGCAGAAGCTCCCGGAAGGTGGGATCGCCGGAGAGATCGAGCCGGAAGGGCAGGACGCCGACGAAGAAGCCGAAGATCCCCTCGGTCCCCGGAACGTGCCGGTTGGCGGCCGGCGAGCCGAGGACCAGGTCCGTCCGGCCCGTGTAGCGGCCGAGGAGGGCGGCGAAGGCGGCGAGGGCGGTCATGAAGAGCGTGCTCCCCTCGCGCCGTCCCAGCTCCTTGGTCTGCGCCGCGACCTCCGGCGGCAGCGGCAGGTAGCGGGCGGCTCCCCGGAAGGTCGGGCGCAGGGGGCGCGGCCGATCGGCGGGGAGGTCGAGCACCGGCGGTGCTCCGGCGAGCTGGCGGCGCCAGTAGTCGAGCTGCGGTGCGAGCCGCTCGTCGGTGAGCTCGCGGCGCTGCCAGACGGCGAAGTCCGCGTACTGGAGCTCCGGCTCCGGGAGAGCCGAAGGAAGGGCGTGGGTGAACGCAGGGTAGAGGACGCTCAGCTCGCGTTCGAGAAGGTCGACCGACCAGCCGTCGACGATGATGTGGTGGAAGGTGAGGAGCAGCCGGTGCTCCTCCTTCTCCAGGCGGAGCAGGCGAGCCCGCCAGAGCGGCCCCGCCGCGAGGTCGAAAGGCTCCCGCGCCTCCGCCTCCGTCGCGCGCCGGGCCTCGTCCTCGCGGCGCGCCGGCGGCAGGGCGCTCAGGTCGGCCAGGGGGAGCGCGAGGTCCGAGGGCTGCGCGATCCGCTGCCGGAGCCCCTCCGGGCCGTTGAAGAAGGTGGTGCGCAGAGAGGCGTGGCGGCGCGCGATCTCGGAAAGCGACCGGGCGAGCGCTGCCGGCCGCAGCGGGCCGCGCAGCCGGAGGGGGTTCGGGACGTTGAGGACCGAGCCGCTGCGGTCGAGCTGGTGGAAGTACCAGAGCCGCTCCTGGGCGGCGGCGGCCGGGGCGTCGGCCCCCGTTCCTTCCGGCCTGGCAGGTTCGACGGGGGGGAGCGGCTGGGCTCCAGGAACCCGCAGCATGCGCTCGATCTCCGCTGCCAGCGTGGCCACGGTCGGATTGGCGAAGATAACGCGCAGCGGGAAGTCGACTCCGGTCACGGCCCGCAGGCGGGCCAGCACGCGGATGGCGAGCAGGGAATACCCGCCGAGGGTGAAGAAGTGGTCGTGCAGGCCGATCGTGCTGCGGCCCAGAGCCTCGGCCCACAGCCCGGCTACCAGCTCCTCGAGCGGGGAGCGCGGCGGCTCCGCGGCTGTCTGAGAGGGGGCGGCGGCCGGTGGGGGGAGGGCACGGTGGTCCAGCTTTCCGTTCGGGGTCAGCGGGAGGGCGGGGAGCACGACGATGGCCGCGGGGACCATGAAGTCCGGCAGCTTCTCCCCAAGCCAGGAGAGCAGGGCCCCGGTCTCCAACCCCTCCGCGGCGAGCACCACCCAGGCGACCAGGCGGACGTCCCCTGGACCGTAGGCGTGCGTGGCGACGACTGCCTGCTCGACCGCGGGGTGCGAGGCCAGGGCGGTCTCGACCTCGCCCAGCTCGATGCGGAACCCGCGCAGCTTGATCTGTGCATCGCTGCGGCCGAGGTACTCGGTCTCGCCGTCCCGCCGGCAGCGCGCCAGGTCGCCGGTCCGGTACAGCCGGCCGCCCGGCTCGGCCGTGAAGGGATCGGGGACGAATCGCTCCGCCGTGAGGCCGGGGCGCCGGTGATAGCCCCGGGCGAGACCGCGGCCGGTGACGTACAGCTCCCCTGCGACTCCCAGGGGCACCGGCTCCCCATGCCCGTCCAGGATGTAGACCCGTGTGTTGTCGATCGGCCTGCCAAGGGCGGGGAGAGCCTCGCCCTGCCGCTCCGCCGGCGGCACCTCCGCTACGGTGGTCACCACGCTGTACTCCGAGGGGCCGTAGTGATTCATCAAGCGGAACGGCGCGCCGGCCGCGGGCCGCCGGTGCAGCCGGTCGCCACCGGTGATCAAAGCCCTGACGCGGAGATCGAGGCCGGGTGGGAGCGTCTCTACCAGGACCTCCTCGGCCAGGGGTGTCATCAGGAAGGTGAGGGTGATCCCCTGTTCGGCCCACCAACGGACCGTCCGGACAGGAGAGAGCCGAGTCTCCTCGTCGGGGATGTGCAGGCTCGCTCCGGCCGCCAGGTAGGGCCAGAGCTCCCACACGGAAGCATCGAACGCCGGGCTGGCGACCAGGGTGGCTCGATCCTCGGGGACCACTCCATAGAGGCTCTGGTGCCAGCGCACCAGGTTCATCAGGCCGGCGTGCGGGATCTCGACGGCCTTGGGCAGTCCGGTCGAACCGGAGGTGTAGATCATGTAGGCCAGGTTGCCGGGGAGCAGCGCCGGGACCGTCAAGTCCCCGGTCGCTGCTTCAAGATTCCCCTCGTCCTCGTGCGGGAACAGGCAATGGATCCCCCGCTGTGCGGCATGATCGGCCGCGGGTCCGCGGTGCGCGAGGAGCACCGTCACTTGCGCATCCTCCAACTGGTACGCCAGCCGCTCCGCGGGATGAGCGGGATCGAGGGGCACGAAGGCGCCGCCGGCCTTGAGCGCGGCGAGGGCTGCAATGGCGAGCTCCGGGGAGCGCTGGAGACAGATGCCAACCCGGACCTCCGGTCCGCAGCCCAGGGCGCGCAGGGCATGGGCGAGCCGGACCGCCCGCCGGTCGAGCTCGCTGTAGCTCAGCCTCCGCCCGCCGGCGGCCACCGCCAGCGCCTCCGGTGCCCGCCGGGCGTGCTCCGACACGAGCTCGTGGACGAACAGCCCGGACGCGGGCCATGCACGGCGGTCGTTCCACTCCCGTACCAACTGGTGCCGTTCCGCCGCGGAGAACAGGTCGATCTCCGGCAGGGGGACGTCCGGGCGGGCGGCCACCGAGGTGAGCAGGTGGGTGAAGTGAGCGGCCCAACGCTCCACCGTGGAGCGATCGAACAGGTCGGTGCGGAATTCGAAATCGGCGACCAGCGTGTCGCCCCGGAGATCGAGCCCGAGCGTCAGATCGAATTTGGCCGTATGGTTCTCGACCGGCAGGGGGGTGTACGACAGCCCCGGTGCCAGCTCGCGGGCGGTCTCATCCACGCCGAGGACGAAGGAGACCTGGAAAAGCGGGCTGCGGGCCAGGCTGCGCTCCGGCTGCAGCTCCTCGACCAGGCGCTCGAAAGGCACGTCCTGGTGCGCGTAGGCGGCGAGCGCGGTCTCTCTCACGCGGGAGATCAGGGCGCTGAAGGCTGGGGCGCCGGCGAGGTCCACGCGCAGGACCAGGGTGTTGACGAAGAAGCCGGCGAGCCCTTCGCTCTCGGCGCGTCCGCGGCCGGCGACCGGCGAGCCGAGCAGGAGGTCCTTCTCGCCCGTGATCCGCTCCAGCAGGGCCGCGAACCCCGAGAGCAGGACCATGAACAGCGTCGCCCCCTGGTGCTGGGAGAGGGCGCGGACCCCGGCCGTCACGGCCGCCGGCAGCGAGGTCAGGAAATGGGCGCCGCGCGAGGTCTCGACCGGCGGGCGCGGCCGGTCGGTCGGCAGGTCGAGGGCCTCGGGAGCGCCGGCGAGCTGCTGGCGCCAGTATGCGAGCTGCTCTTCCAAGACGGGACCGTCGAGCCAGCGCCGCTGCCAGGCGGCGAAGTCGGCGTACTGGGTCGCCGGCTCCTGCAGAGGCGACGGCAGGCCGGCCGCGAAGGCCTGGTAGAGGGCGGACAGCTCGCCCAGGAGGAGGTTGATCGACCAGCCGTCCCCGGCGACGTGGTGCACCGTCATCAGAAGGTGGTGCGCCTCGGCTCCGAGGGTCAGCAGCCGGGCGCGGAAGAGCGGACCCGTCGCGAGGTCGAACGGGCTCGCGGCGTCCTCGTCGGCCAGCCTGCCGGCCTCCGCCTCTCCGGCTTGCGGAGGGAGGGTGGAGAGGTCGATCCGGGGGAGGAAGAAGCCGCCCGGCGGCGCGACGGTCAACCGCGGCTCTCCGCTCTCCGCATCCACCGCGAAGGTGGTGCGCAGGACCTCGTGCCGGCGCTCCACCTCGCCCAGGGCGCGCTCCAGGAAGGCCGCGGCAAGGGGGCCGCGGATCAAGCGGGGGAACGGCAGGTTGTAGACCGGCGAGCCGGGTTCGAGGCGGTCGAGGAGCCAGAGCCGCTGCTGGGCGAAGGAGAGGGGACGGTTCTCCCGGTCCGCCAGGGGCTCGATCGGGGCCGGCGGAAGGGCCTCCGCAGGCAGGTGCCCCAGGGCCGAAAGGGCCGCCGCCAGGGCCGAGACGGTCGGCGCGGCGAAGAGCGTGCGCAGAGGCACCTCGATGCCGAGCGCCACCCGTATCCTCGACACCACCCGAGTAGCGAGAAGGGAGTGGCCGCCCAGCTCGAAGAAGTTGTCGTGCGGGCCGGGCAGCTCGTCGCGCCTCAGTACCTCGGCCCAGATGCCGGCGAGGAGCTCCACGAAAGGCGCGGCGGCGCCCAGGGGTATCGCCGACGTGGCCGATGCGGGGGGCTCCGCCGGTCCGCTTTCGGGGACGGGCAGGGCCTTGCGGTCCACCTTCCCGTTGGGCGTCAGCGGCATTGCGTCGAGCAGGGTGAAGGAGGACGGCACCATGAACTCGGCGAGCCGGACGCGCAGGTGCTCGCACAGCTCGCCGGGCGTCGGGGCCGGCTGGCCGGCGGGCACGACGTAGGCCGCGAGAAAGCGGTCGCCGCCCGGCTCGCCGCGCGCCACCACCACCGCCTCGCGCACTTGCGGGTGCGCCTCCAGGGCGGTCTCGATTTCCCCCAGCTCGATCCGGAAGCCGCGCACCTTCACCTGATTGTCGAGCCGGCCCATGTACTCGATCCGGCCGTCGGGGAGAAGGCGCCCGAGGTCGCCGGTGCGATACAGGCGGGCTCCCGGCTCCAGGGGGTCCGGCACGAAGCGCTCGGCCGTCAGCTCGGGCCGGCCGAGATAACCCCGCGCCAGGCCGGCGCCGCCCAGGTAGATCTCCCCCGGCACCCCGACGGGCACCAGCTCCAGGTGCCGGTCGAGCAGGCGAGCCCAGGTGCCGGCGATCGGCCGCCCGATCGTCGGCTCGCGCCGGCTCCCGCGCTCCACGGTCTCGAAGGTCGAGTAGGTGGTGTCCTCCGAAGGGCCGTACAGGTTCCGCACCCGTTCGGCGCCGATCGCATAGAGGGCCTGGGCCAGGGAGCCCTTGAGCGGCTCGCCCGCCAGGTTCACCGTCCGCACCCTGTCCGGGAGCGTCTGCACCAGCTCCAGCAGGGCGGAGACCGCCGAGGGCACGGAGTTGATCAGGGTGACCTCCCCGGCCGCGGGCAGCTCCGGCAGCTCCAGGACGTTGCCGGCGAGGACCACCTGCCCCCCGCACGCCAGGGGCACGAACAGCTCGAAGACCGAGAGGTCGAAGGAGATCGAGGTCGAGGCCAGGACCGCCGCCAGCTCCGCCGGGGTGAACACCTCGTGCGCCCAATGGATGAAGGCCACGGCGCTGCGGTGCTCGATCGCCACCGCCTTGGGACGGCCGGTCGAGCCCGAGGTGTAGATCAGATAGGCGAGGTTGCCGGGGAGGGCCAGGATGGGCTCAGCTTCCTCCTCCATCCTGTCCGGCTCGCCGTCGAGCACCAGCACCCGCGCCCGTGAGGTTGGCAGGCGCGAAGCGAGGGCCGTCTCGGTGATCAGGACGGCGGCGTCGGCGTCCTCCAGCATGAATCCCAGCCGCTCGCGCGGGTAGTTGGGGTCGAGCGGCACATAGGCGCCGCCGGATTTGAGGATGCCCAGGAGGGAGACCACGAGAGACGGCGACCGTGACAGGCAGACTCCGACCCGGACCTCCGGCCCGACCCCGAGCGCGGCCAGTCTCCGGGCCAGCTCGCCGGCGCGCAGGTCCAGATCCCGGTAGGTGAGCCGCTCGCGGCCGGCGACCAGGGCGGTCGCCTCGGGCGTGCGCGCGGCCTGGGCGGCCACGAGGTCGTGCATGCACGCTGCTATTGGAGCCAGCGGAGCCGGCGGACCCGGCTCGTGCCACTCTCCGCGGATCTGCCAGCTCTCCCCGGCCCCCAGAAGCGGCAGTCGGGACACCGGCCTCCCGGTTCCCTCCGCCACCAGGCTGGACAGCAGGGCGAGGAAGGAGCGCCCGAGCCGTGCCACCGTGGGCGCGTCGAAAAGGTCGGTCGAGTACTCCAGGAGAGCGGTCAGGCTCTCCCCCTGGCCATTGACGAAGAGCGAGAGGTCGAACTTGGACGTTCCGGTGTCGATGCGCAGCAGGTCGCAGTTCAGGCCCTGGGCGAGCTCGCCGTCTTGCAGGGGATCGAGCGAGAACATCACCTGGAAGAGCGGGCTTCGCGACAGGTCGCGCGCCGGCTGCAGCTCCTCGACCAGGCGCTCGAAGGGAAGCTCCTGATGGGCGTAGGCCGCGAGCGCCGACTCGCGCACCTGGGCCGCGAGGGCGCGGAAGGGCGGGTCGCCCGCCAGGTCGGCGCGCAAAGCGAGGGTGTTGACGAAGAAGCCGAGCAGGCCTTCGCTTCCCGCCTCCCTGCGGTTGGCGACCGGCGAGCCCACCACCAGGTCCGTCTGGCCGCTGAAGCGGCCGAGGAGCGCGTAGAAGGCCGCCAGGGTGGTCATGAACAGGGTCGAGCCTTCGCTCCGGGCGAGGCTGCGCAGCCCGGCGGCGAGCTCGGCCGGGAAGGCGAGCGGAAGCACGGCGCCGCGGAAGCTCTGCACCGGCGGCCGCAGCCGGTCGGCCGGCAGCTCGAGGGCGGCGGGCGCTCCGGCCAGGCGCTGCCGCCAGTAGGCGAGCTGCGCCGCCATGAATTCCTCGGACAGCCGGTACCGCTGCCAGACGGCAAGGTCGGCGTACTGGACCGCCAGCTCGGGGAGAGGCGACGGCCGCCCGGCGCGGAAGGCGCCATAGAGCGCGCCCAGCTCGCGCCGCAGGACGCTGACCGACCAGCCGTCGAAGGCGGCGTGGTGGCAGGAGAAGACCAGCAGGTGCTCCTGCTCGTCCAGCTGCAGGAGGGCGGCCCGCGCCACGGGGCCGCGGACGAGGTCGAACGGGCGTCGCGCCTCCCGCGCGATCTGCCGGTCCGCCTCGGCTGCGGCGGTCGCGGAGGGCAGGCCGGAGAGGTCGACCCGGGGCAGCCCGGGGGCGTGAAACGGCGCCACGACCTGGAGCGGCTCATCATCCTGCCCCTCGGCGAAAGTGGTGCGCAGGACCTCGTGCCTCCGGAAGACCTCGTCCAGGCTGCGCTCGAGGAGCCCCAGGTCGAGCGGGCCGGTGAGGCGGAACGCCAGGGGCAGGTTGTAGACCGGCGAGACCGGATCCAGGCGGTGGAGGAACCAGAGCCGTTCCTGGCCGAAGGAGAGGGGCAGCGCCCGGTCCCGCGGGACCGGCACCAGCGGAGCCGGCTCGGGGCCGCCGGCCACGGCGAGCCGCGCTTCCTTGATGCGCCGCGCCAGCGCAGACAGGATGCGGGTCTCGAAGGCGGCCCGCACCGGGAGATCCACCCCGAAGGCGGAGCGCACCCGCGCCAGCACCTGGCCGACGAGCAGCGAGTGCCCGCCGAGATCGAAGAAATCGTCGCCGGTGCCGATCTCCGTCCGGCCGAGGACCTCACCCCAGATCCCAGCCAGCAGCTCCTCGGCCGGGGTGCTGGGGACCGCGGAGTCCACCGGGCCGGTCGCCGCCGCCGGCTCCTCCGCGGTGGGCGGAGGGAGGGCGCGCCGGTCGACCTTGCCGCCCGGGGTCAGCGGCAGGGCCGGCAGGAAAGTGAAGAAGGAGGGGACCATGTGCTCGGGGAGCCGCGCGCGCAGGAAGGCGCGGAGCTCCTGGACCGAGGGTGCGGCCGGTCCAGCCACGTAGGCGGCGAGCCGGAGGTCCTGGGGCGTGGCCTCGTAAGGCACGACGACGGCCTCGCGCACGCCCGGATGGTCGAGGATCTGCGCCTCGACCTCCCCCGGCTCGATGCGGAAGCCGCGCACCTTGACCTGCCGGTCGGCGCGGCCGAGGAATTCGAGCTGGCCGTCGGGCCGGAAGCGGGCGAGGTCCCCGGTGCGATAGAGGCGCTGGCCGGCAACTTCGCCCGTGGAGCCCGTGGGATCGGGGACGAAGGCGGCGGCCGTGAGGTCGGGCCTGCCGAGGTAGCCGCGGGCGAGCCCCCTGCCGCCGATGTGGAGCTCCCCGGGGACCCCCTGGGGGACGACCTCGCCGTGCGGTCCGAGCACCAGGAGACGGCTGTCGGCGACCGGCCGTCCTATCGGGGTCTGGCCGTCCTCGCCGAGCCGCGCCATGGAAACGCAGATGCTCGCCTCGGTCGGCCCGTAGGCGTTCCACAGCCGGCGCCCGGCGGCCCAGCGGGTCACCAGGGCGGGGGGGAAGGCCTCTCCTCCCACCACAAGTCCGCGCAGGCCGGAGAGCTCCTGGCTCGCCTCCTCCGGCATCGCCGCGAGCGCGCTCGGCGTGAGGAAGACGTTGGTGATGCCGCGCCGGAGCAGGGTGGTGAGCAGGGCCTGCCCGGGGAGGAGGTCCTCGGCGCGGGCGAAGACGAGGGTCGCGCCGCGGACCAGCGTGCTCCAGATTTCCCACACCGAGGCGTCGAAGCTCGCGGAGGCGAACTGCAGCACGCGGCTCCCCGGTTCCACCCCCGAGCGCTCGGCGAGCGCCTCGACCGCCCAGAGGAATCCGCGGTGCTGGATGAGCACCCCCTTGGGGCGGCCGGTCGAGCCCGAGGTGTAGATGACGTAGGCGAGATCCTCGGGAGCTGCTTCCTCCAGAGGCTCTTCCAGAGGAAACGGGAACGCCACGATCTTCGCTTCGAGCGGCACGAGCTCGGCCTCTCCCGTCGGCAGGGTGGCGGCGAGGGCGGTCCGCGCGAGGAGCACCGGAACGCGGGCGTCCTCCAGGGTCCGGGCGAGCCGCTCGGCGGGATGGGCCGGATCGAGCGGCAGGAACGCTCCGCCGGCCATGAGCACGGCGAGCATGCCGACCAGCGTCTCCGGCGAGCGCTCGGCATAGACGCCGACCCGCACGTCGAGCCCCACGCCGCGGGAGCGCAGGTGGCGGGCGAGCCGCCGCGCCCGCTGCACCAGCTCGCGGTAGGTCAGCCCGCGCGCTCCGGGATCGGCCGGCAGCACCGCCATCGCTTCGGGAGTCGCGTCCGCCCAAGCCGCGATGCGCGCCGGCACCGAGCCGTCCCAGGCCGGCGGGCTGGGGGAGCGGCTCCATTCGACGAGGAGCGCGTGGCTCTCCGCCGCGCCGACCAGGGCGAGGTCCGAGAGCGGCGCCTCCGGCCGCGCCAGGGCGTCGGCGAGGAGCGCCAGCCAGCCCCGCGCCATCCGGCCGGCGGTCGCCGAGGTGAAGAGGTCGGCGCTGGCGACCAGCCGTCCGGCGATCTCCTCCCCCTTCTCCTCCAGGTCGAGGAGGAGATCGAACTGCGCCGCGCCGTGATCTTCCTCACTCCAGGCCAGGGTCAGCCCGGGCGCCAGCTCCCGCGGACCGGCGTTGCCGCGATAGGCGAAGAAGGCCTGGAAGAGCGGGTCCGCGCTGGAGGCCCGTTGGGGCCGCAGCACCTCGGCCAGGGTTTCGAGCGGCAGGTCCTGGTGAGCGAAGACGCCGAGCGCCCGGCCACGCACGGTGGCGAGCAGGTCGCCGAAAGCGGGATCGCCGGGGCGCTCGACCCGCAGCGGGAGGGTGTTGGCGAAATAGCCGATCATCCCCTCCAGCTCGGGCCGGCCGCGATGGGCGAACACCGTGCCGACGACGAGGTCGTCCTGCCCCGTGATCCGGCGGAGCAGCGCCACCCAGGCGGCGAGGAGGACCATGTACCTCGTCGCACCACGCCGCCGGGCAAACTCGCGCACTTCGCGGGAGATGGCGGGAGGGATATCCAGCGTCCGGCTCACCCCGCGCCAGCTCCGCGCCGCCGGCCGCGCCTGGCCGGCCGGCAGGTCCGCTGGCAGGTAAAGCCCCCTCGGAGTCCCCTCGAGATGCTCCCGGAAGAAGGCGGCGTGGGGAGCCAGAACCTCCGCGCTCAGCTCTTCGCGCTCCCAGGCGGCAACGTCCGCCGGCTGCACCGCAGGCGGCGGGAGCGGCGACGGCCTCCCCTGGAGGAAGGCGGGGTAGAGCGCCTCCAGCTCGCGCTCGAACACCAGGATCGAGGAGCCGTCGGCGATGACGTGGTGGAGGGTGAGGAGCAGGTCGTGCCCGGTTTCCTCCGCGCGGAGCAGGCTGAGACGCCAGAGCGCGCCCCGATCGGGATCGAGCGGCTGGCGGGCCTCCGCCCGCGCCAGCCGCTCGCGCTCAGCCGACCGCCGCAGGAGAGGGAGCCCGGAGAGGTCGACGAGCGGCAACCGTACGGGCGACGGGTGGGCGACGAGCTGGAGCGGCTCACCGTCCGGGCCGGGCTCGATCGTGGTCCGCAGGGCCTGGTGGCGGGCGGCGATCTCCGTCAGGCAGCGTTCGAGGACGGCGGGCGCCAGGGGACCCTCCAGCCGCATCACCACCGGAATGTTGTTCACCGGCACCCCTGGGACGAGCCGTTCGACGAACCAGAGCTGCCGCTGCGCCGAGGAGAGCGGCTCGCCCCCGGGATCCCGCGGCCGCGGTTGGATCGGCGCGAGGCGCGATGGCTGCGACGGCCGATCGGCGAGAGCGCGCTCCACCTGCTCCGCCAGGGCGGCGACGGTGCTCGCCTCGAACACCGCCGAGGGCGGCAGGCCGACTTCGAGCGCCGCCTGCACCCGCGCCTGGATCTGGGCTGCGAGCAGCGAATCGCCGCCCAGGTCGAGGAAGCTCTCGTCGATCCCCACCCGCCCGCGCCCGAGCGTTTCTTCCCAGATTCCGGCCAACAGCTCCTCGGTCGGATTGCGCGGAGCCTGCGCGTCCCCGTCGGCGCTTCCCATCGGCCCCGGCGGGAGCGCGCGCTGGGCGAGGGCCTGGCGATCCACCTTGCGGTTGGGGGTCAAGGGGAGCGCGGGGAGCTCCAGGAAGAGGGCCGGTACCATGTGCGCGGGCAGCCGCGAGCGCAGGAAGGCCCGCAGCCCGGCGCCGGAGGCCTCTCCCACAAACCAGGCCACCAGGCGCTTCTCGCCCGTGCCGTCTCCCCGCGCCACCACCACCGCCTCGCGCACGCCTGGATGGGCGGCGAGGGCCACCTCGATCTCCCCCAGCTCGACGCGAAAGCCGCGCACCTTCACCTGGTGGTCGAGCCGGCCCAGGTATTCGATCCGGCCGTCGGGCAGGGCGCGCCCGACGTCGCCGGTGCGGTAAAGGCGCGCGCCGGGCGTCTCCGCCCCCGGGTCGGGCACGAAGCGCTCCGCCGTCAGCTCGGGCCGGCCGAGGTAGCCGCGGGCCAGGCCGGCGCCGCCGAGGCAGATCTCCCCGTCGAGGAGACGGACCCAGGTGCCGGCGACCGGCTTGCCGATGGTCGGCTCGCGCGGGCTCCCGCGCTCCACCACCTCGAAGGTCGAGTAGGTCGTGTCCTCCGACGGGCCGTAGAGGTTCAGCACCCGCTCCACCTGCTCGGCACCGGTCGCGTAGACCGCCTGGGCCAGGGAGCCCTTGAGCGGCTCACCCGCGAGATTGACCGTCCGCACCCCGGCCGGGAGGGTCCCGGCGCGCACCAGCTCGGTCATGGCCGAAGGGACGGTATTGACCAGGGTGACCTCCCCGGCCGCCGGGAGCTGGGGCAGCTCCAGGACGTCGCGGGCGAGGACCACCCGGCCGCCGCAGGCCAGGGGCACGAACAGCTCGAAGATCGAGAGGTCGAAGGAGATCGAGGTCGAGGCCAGGACCGCCGCCAGCTCCGCCGGGGTGAACACCTCGTGCGCCCAATGGACGAAGGCCACGGCGCTGCGGTGCTCGATCGCCACGGCCTTGGGGCGGCCGGTGGAGCCCGAGGTGTAGATCAGGTAGGCGAGGTTGCCGGAGAGGGCGCGGACGGGCTCAGCTTCCTCCTCCGTCTCATCCGGCTCGGCATCGAGCAGCAGCACCCGCGCGTTGGAAGCAGGCAGGAGCGCGGCGAGAGCCGGCTCGGTGACCAGGACCGCGATGCCGGCGTCCTCCAGCATGTAGCCGAGGCGCTCCTGCGGATAGTCGGGATCGAGCGGCACGTAGGCGCCGCCCGCTTCGAGGATGCCCAGGAGGGTCGTCACCAGCGCCGGCGACCGGCGCAGAAAGACCCCGACCCGCACCTCCGGCCCGACGCCGAGCGCGGCCAGCCGCCGGGCCAGCCGGCCGGCTTCGAGGGCCACCTCGCGATAGGTGAGGCGTCTGTCGCCGGCCACCAGGGCCACGGCCGCCGGGGTCCGCGCGGTCTGAGCGGCCACGAGATCGTGCAGGCACGCCGCCGCCTCCCGGGCGTCAGGCCGGCTGGGCAACGGAATCCTCTCGCAATTCGCAGGCGGCCCGCTCGCGCTCGATCTGCTCCATCAGGAGATCCTCTACCGTCATGGCGAGGTCGGCCACGGTGGTGTGCTCGATCAGGTCGAGCAGGGGAACCTCGACGTCGAAGTCCCTCTGCAACCGGCTCATCACCTGCGGCAGGAGCAGGGAGTGGCCGCCCAGCTCGAAGAAATCGTCGTTCGCCCCCACCCGGTCGACGCCGAGAACCTCGCACCAGATCGCCGCCACCCCCTCCTCGGCCGGCGAGGCGGGGGCCTCGTACTCGGCGGCGAGAGCCGGACGGGAAGCGTCCGGGGCGGGGAGGGCCCGGCGGTCGACCTTGCCGCTGCCGTTGATCGGCAGGGCGGGAAGGGTCAGGTAGAGGGCGGGCACCATGTGGTCGGGGAGGCGCTCCTTGAGGAAGGGGCGCAGGTCGCCGACCTCCGTTTCCCGGCCCGAGTGGGGCACGGCGTAGGCCACCAGGCGCAGCTCGCCCGGCCGGTCCTCGCGCGCCACGACCGCGACCTCGCGCAGCGCGGGGTGCAGCGCCAGCGCGGCCTCGATCTCTCCCAGCTCCACCCGGAAGCCGCGGATCTTCACCTGGCGGTCGGTGCGGCCCAGGAACTCCAGATCGCCGGAAGGGAGCCAGCGCACCAGGTCGCCGGTGCGATAGAGGCGCGCGCCGGAAACGCCCGCCGCCGCGGCCCAGGGATCGGGGAGAAAGCGCTCGGCGGTCAGGTCGGGGCGGCCCAGATAGCCGCGCGCCACGCCCGCTCCACCCAGGCAGAGCTCGCCGGGCACGCCGACCGGCACCGGCTCCTGCCGCAGGTCGAGGACGTAGGCCCGGTAGCCTGCGAACGGCCGCCCGAGGGGCGCCTCGCGCATGCCGTCCGTGGAGCCGAGCCAGGGCGCGAGGTCGCCGATCGTGGCTCCGATGGTGCACTCGGTCGGGCCGTAGGTGTTCCACAAGTGCACCCGCGTGCCGAGATGCCGGCGCCAGGCCTCCAGCCGCTCCGGCAGGGGCCGCTCGCCGCCGATGATGACCCGCCGCAGGGCGGGGGGCCAGTCGATGTCCTCCGTCAGATCGGCCGCCAGCACGTGCCAGTAGGCGGTGGGCAGGGTGAGGAGGGTGATCCCCCGCGCCCGGCAGGCGGCGAGGAAGTCGGCGCTCGACCGCATCATCGCGTCGCTGCGCAGCACCAGCGTGCCGCCCGTGGACAGGACCGGGTAGATCTCCTCGGCGCTGTTGTCGAAGCTGATCGAGGCGAACTGCAGGACGCGGTCGGCGGGGCCGATGGCGTACTCCAGGCAATCGCCCGCGATGTAGCTCGCGAGCGATCCGTGCGACACCATCACGCCCTTGGGCTTGCCCGTCGAGCCGGAGGTGTAGATGACGTAGGCGAGCCTCTCGAAGTCGGGATCATCCGCCAGCGGGCCGTCGGGGCAGGCGGCGATCCGGTCGCGGTCCGCTTCCAGGCAGACGACGCGCACGCCGGAGAGCGCCTCCTCGCCGAAGGCGCCGAGCAGGCGCTGCTCGGTGACCAGGACCGGGACTCCGGAGTCGGCCACCAGGAAATCCAGGCGCTCGCGGGGGAGGGCGGGATCCATCGGCACGTAGGCGCCGCCCGCCTTGAGGATGGCGAAGAGGGCGGCGATCATCGCGGGCGAGCGCTCGAGGCTGAGGGCCACCGGCATCTCCGGCCTCACCCCCAGACGGCGCAGGTGGTGGGCGAGCCGGTTGGCCCGGCGGTCGAGCTCCTCGTAGGTGATCTCCTGCTCGCCCTGCTCTCCCGCCACCAGGGCCACGGCGCCGGGGGTCGTCCGGGCCTGCCGCGCGAAGGCGAGGTGGACCGGAAGCTCCGGGGTGACGGACTTTTCCGTCGACCACGAGAGCACCTGCGCGGCCGCCGCCGGGTCGGCGAGCGGCAGCTCGTCCAGGGTGCGTTCGGGCGCCGCGGCCACGCCGCCGAGCAGGACCTCGAGCTGGCCGAGCAGGCGCTCGATCGTCGCCTCCTCGAACAGCCGGGCGTTGTAGATCATGAGCGCCGCGATCCCTTCGTCTCCCGGCTCCAGGACCAGGCAGAGGTCGAAGATCTCCGTCGCCAGCTGGCTGTTGAGGCCGGCGCGCGAGGCCCGCAGGGTGAGGCCGGAGAACTCCAGCTGCGGCTCCGGCAGGTTCTGGACCTGGAACATCACCGAGAAGGGTTGCTGCCCGTGGCCCGGGTTCGTGGCCTGGAGCACGGTTTCGAGCGGCAGGTCCTGGTGGGCGTAGGCGCCGTTCGCCACCTCCCGCACCTGGCCCAGGAGCTCGCGGAACTCGCGGTCGCCAGCGGCCTGCGTGCGCAGCACCAGGGTGTTGAGGAAGAAACCGATCAGCCCTTCGATCTCGCTGTGGGTGCGGTTGGCGATGGGGACGCCGACCAGCAGGTCCTCTTCCCCGCTGTAGCGGTAGAGCAGGGTCTTCCAGGCGGCGAGAAGGAGCATGAAGAGAGTCGCCCCCTCGCGGTCGGCGAGGGCCTTGAGGTCCGCGGCGAGGGCGGCGGGCAGGAGGCGGGTGGCCCCGCCGGCGAGGAATCCCTGTCCGGACGACCGCGGCCGGTCGGTCGGGAGACGCAGGGGCGGCGGCGCTCCGGCGAGCTGCCCGCGCCAGTAGCCGAGCTCGTTCTCCAGCGTCGCGCCCTGGAGGTGCTCGCGCTGCCAGGCGGTGAAGTCGGCGTACTGGATGGGGAGCTCGGGCAGCGGCGAGGGGCGGCCGGCCGCGAACGCCTGGTAGAGGGCGGCGATCTCGCGCACCAGCACCACCCACGACCAGCCGTCGCCGATGGTGTGGTGCATGTTGAACAGGCCCACGTGCTCCCGCGGCCCGGCGACGAGCAGCGTCGCGCGGAAGATCGGCCCGCGCGCCAGATCGAACGGGCGATTGTGCGCCGCCGCCTCCAGCCGTGCCATTTCCGCCTGGCGCGCCGCGGCGGGCAACCCCGCCAGGTCGACGACGGGGAAGGGGAAGGGGGCGGGCGGCAGGATGCGCTGCTGCGGCATCCCCATCTCGGCCACGAACACGGTGCGCAGCGCTTCGTGGCGGCGCACGAGCTCGTCCAGGCAGCGGCCGAGGACCGGGATCGAGAGCGGGCCGCTCACTTCGACGCGGTTGAACAGGTTGTAGATCGGGGTCCCCGGGTCGAGCTGGTCGAGGAACCACATCCGCTCCTGGGAGAAGGAGAGCGGCGCGCGGTCCGCGGCCCCGTCCCGCCGCGGGATCCGTTGGCGGGGCTCCTCGTCGGCTGTTCCAGGAATCGCCCCGCTGGCGAGGGTCTCCCTGACGACCGTGGCCGCCTGGGCCAGCGTGACCGCCCCGAGGAGCGGCTGGAGCGGCAGCTCGGCCCGGAAGGTGTCGCGCAGCCGCGAGGCGACCTGGGTGGCGAGCAGCGAGTGGCCGCCCAACTCGTAGAAGTTGTCGTCCGCCCCCACTTCGGCCACGCCCAGCACGTCCTGCCAGACGTAGGCGATCTCCCGCTCATAGAGGTCGCGGGGAGCGACGTAACCGGTGCGCAGGGCGGGCCTTGCCTTGCGCGCAGGGGCCGCCGGCTGGCTGGTTGAGACGACCGCGGTGGCCCCGGGCGCATCGATCCAGTGGCGCCGGCGCTCGAAGGGATAGGTCGGCAGCGGCACCCGGCGGCGCCCCTGGCCGGCGTAGAAGCCCTGCCAGTCGATGCGCGCGCCGGAGACCCAGAGGCGGCCGAGCGCGCCGAGCAGGGCCGCCAGGTCGGAGCTGGTGTCCTTGGGCTGGCGCATGGCGGCGGCGACCGGGCGCTCTCCGGGGGAGGCCAGGTGCCAGCGGATCAGAGGGGAAAGGCCGGCGCCGGGGCCGACCTCCAGGAGGGCCATGCCGGGCTCGGCGCGCAGCGCCTCGACCCCGTCCGAGAAGCGCACCGGCTGGCGCATGTGGCGCGCCCAGTAGCCGGGATCGGTGACCTCCCCGGCGCCGATCCAGGTGCCGGTGGTGCTCGACACGAAGGGGATCTCGGGGGCCTTGGGCCCGACCGCCGCGACCCGCTCCTGGAAGGGCGCCATGGCCGGCTCGGTGCGCGGCGAATGGCCGGCGAAGGCGACCTGGAGGGGCATGGCGGCCACTCCCTCGCCGGCGAGGCGGGACGCAAGCTCCGCGAGCTCCGCGGCCGGGCCGGCGATGCTCACCAGCGAGGGCGCGTTGAGCGCCGCAAGATGGACCTCGCCGCTCAGGAAGGGGGTGATCTCCGACTCGGAGAGCGGCACTGCAAGCATGGTGCCCTCGCTGCCGATCTGCTCGATCAGGCGCCCGCGCTCGGCCACGAGCTCCAGGGCGGCCTCGAAGGAGAAGACGCCCGCCAGGACGGCCGCCGCGTATTCGCCGAGGCTGTGGCCGAGCATGGCCTTCGGCCGCACGCCCCAGGAGAGGAGCAGGCGCGCCAGGGCGACCTCGACGGCGAGCAGGGCCGGCTGGGCCACGGAGGTCCGCGCCAGATGGCTCGCGGCCTCGGCTTCGGCCTCGGCGTTGGCAGCCGGGTAGAGGACGTCGTGGCGCAGGTCGAGCCCCAGGCGCGGAGCGAGCAGGGCCGCGGCGCGGTCGATCTCGTCCCGGAAAGCCGGCTCGGACTCGTACAGGTCGCGGCCCATGTTGACGTGCTGGGCCCCCTGGCCGGGGAAGACGAAAGCGACCGGCCGGCCGGACTCCGGCCAGTCCTCGGAGGTTCCGGTCAGGAGCCGCACCGGGTCGCCCGCGGCGAGGCAGGCCGCGGCGTCCCCCGGGTCGCGGGAGACCAGGGCCTGGCGGGCGCCGAAAGCCTGGCGGCCGGCGGCCAGGGTGTACGCGGCATCGGCCAGATCGAGCTCCGGTCGGTCGGCCAGGTGACTTGCCAGCCGCTCGCCAGCCGCCGCCAGGGCTTCCGGAGTGCGGGCCGAGAGGGTCAGGAGCTGCCAGGGCCGGGTGCGGAGAGCCGGCTGAGGGGCCGGGGCCTCTTCGAGGACGACATGGGCATTGGTGCCGCCGAGCCCGAAGGAGTTCACCCCGGCGCGGCGCGGCGCGTCCCCGGCCTGGTTGGGCCAGGGGGCGAGCGCGGTGTTGACGTAGACCGGGGAGGACGCGAAGTCGATCCGCGGGTTCGGCTGCTCGTAATGGAGGCTGGGCGGGACCTCGCCGTGCTCCACGGCGAGCACGGTCTTGATCAGCCCGGCCACGCCGGCCGCCACGTCCAGGTGGCCGACGTTGCTCTTCAGCGAGCCGATGGCGCAGAAGCCCCGGCGGTCGGTGTACTCGCCGAAGGCCCGGGTCACCGCCCGGATCTCGATCGGATCGCCGAGGGCCGTGCCGGTGCCATGGGCCTCGAGGTAGCCGATCGTCGTCGGATCGACCCCGGACATGGCCAGGGCCTCGCTGATCACCGCCGCCTGCCCCTCGACTCCCGGGGCCGTGAAGCCGACCTTCACGCTGCCGTCGTTGGTGACCGCCGAGCCCAGGATGACGGCGCGGACCGTGTCGCGGTCGGCGAGCGCATCCTCCAGGCGCTTGAGGACGACGAGCCCGACGCCGGAGCCGAAGATGCTCCCCTGGGCCGCGGCGTCGAAGGCCCGGCAGTGCCCGTCCGGCGAGACCACCGACCCCGGCACGTAGCGGTAGCCGAGACCGGCGTTCGCCTGGATCGAGACGCCGCCGGCCAGGGCGAGGTCGCACTCCTCGTTGAGCAGGGACTGGCAGGCGGTGTGAACGGCGACCAGAGAGGTCGAGCAGGCGCACTGCACGCTGTGGCTCGGCCCGCGCAGGTTGAGCTTGTAGGAGATCCGGGTGGCGAGCGCATCCGAGGCGTTGCCCAGGACCACCTGCAGAGGATCGGCGCCCGCGGTCAGCGGATTGCCGATCAGGTGGAAGAGGAGATAGGTCGAGAGCGTGGCCCCGGCGTAGACCCCGGCCCGTCCGGCGATGCCCTGGGGATCGTAGCCGGCGCTCTCCAGGGCCTCCCAGGCGCATTCGAGGAGCACCCGGTGCTGCGGGTCCATGAGCTCCGCCTCGCGCGGGTTGAAGCCGAAGAAGAGGTCGTCGAAGGTGTCGTAGCCGTCCATCTGGGAGGCGGCCTTGACCCAGTCCGGATCGGCGAGGCGCGCCGGGTCGAGGCCGCGCGCCGCGAGCTCCCCGGCGCCGGGGAAGGTTACCGCCTCGACCCCGTCGCGCAGGTTGCGCCAGAGCTCCTCGACGTCGCGGGCGCCGGGAAACCGCCCGGCCATCCCCACGATGGCGATCTCGGTTCCGGTGAGCCCGCGCGGTGTGTCGTTCTTCGCCATCAGCCCGTTAGAGATTGAAAACCGTTTTCAGGGAGACCGAGCGTCCGGGAATGCCGAACAGCGGCTGCCGGGGGTTGAAGAAGTCGATCTGGGTGTCGATGTTCTGGTAGACGAAGAAGAGCTTGGTGCCGTTCTTGAGCTCCCAGGTGACGTCGAACTTCTGGCGCGTGTTCGCGTCCTTCGTCCACTGCCACCAGGCCCGCGCCGCGATCCGGTTCGTAAAGGCGTAGATGACCTCGCCCAGCACGATGTCCGATTCGAACCGGCCCGCGCTCAGGTTGATCTGCGTGTGCTGGTAGGTGCCGTCGATGATGAGGCCCGGGATCGGACGGTAGGCGAGGTAGTAGAAGGTCTGGGTGTAGTGGCCGTCGTAGTACTCGCCCCAGGCCACCCGGCCCACCGCGCCCAGCGGCTTCGTGTAATCGGTCTGGAAGCCGAAGAAGTGGTAGCTGAAATCGTAGTGGCCCGGCTGGATGACGATCCCCTTCTGGATCTCGAACGGCTGTGTGAGGACCTCGGTCACGATGAAGTACTTGTACGCGAATCCCGACGAGTTCCTGAAGTAGGAGTTGTACTGGATGTGGCTGAACCGGCTCTGGATCTCGTTGGTGGTGCGGTCTTCGATGTAGTCGTAGTCGTAGGTGAACCAGACCAGCTTGAAGGGGCCCCTCTCCGGCCAGAAGATCCAGAAGTAGTCGGTCCGCAGGCTGCGGATGCCGGTGCGGCCCATGTAGCCCATCTCGTTGTTGAAGTCTTCGCCGATGTCGATGTACTCGGTGTGCAGACGCAGGTTGCGGGTGTCGTAGTAAAGGTTGGCGGAGGCCGCGTGATCGGTTCCCTCGAGACCGGGAGTCGAGCTCTGGGCCAGGTAGCCGCCGCCCCGCAGGTTCTTGGCCAGGAGGATGTCCCAGTCCGCGCCGAAGGTCCGGTTGTGATAGCCGTCGTAGTCCTTCGAAAGCCCGATGAGGCCGAACGTGGAGCCGTTGCCCAGGTCGCGCTTCACCCGCCCGACGGTGAAGTTCGTCCGCGGCGCTTCGATGAACCCGCCGTAGCCGTCGGCCATCCTGATGTCCTCGGTCTGCACGGCCAGGGCGCCTACGCTGTATTTCCCCACCTGGCCGGTCAGCTTGGCGCCGCCGAGGATGGGGATCGGTGCCCGGCCGTCGTCGGAGAGGCCGATCCTGCGGCTGAAGAAGAGGTAGTACTCGGAGGCGTGCTCGGGATCGGGCCGCTGCCCGGCGTAGAAGGAGCTCGCACCCTCGAGGAAGAAGGACCGCTTCTCCGGGAAGAACAGCGGGTTGCGGGTCAGGTTGACCTCCTGCTGGTCGGCCTCGGTCTCCGAGAAATCGGTCTTGTAGGTCAGGTCGGCCACCAGGTCGGAGGACAGGTTGATCTTCAGGTCGCCGCCGATGTCGGTGATGCTGGATGTCGAATCCTTGAAGTCATGCCGCTCGGCGCCGCCGACGACGTAGGGCGCGAAGTGGTAGCGGCTTCCCGGGCGCACGCCTTCCATGCCGACGAGCGTGCCGGCCTCGGACATCTTCCAGCGCGCGTACCAGGATTTCGTGGGGAGCTTCCAGAAGGTCCGCTCCTGCTTGCGGGCCACCAGCCGCTCGATCATGATCCCCCACTCCTGCTCCGGCCTTTCGGGGAAACGCAGGGAGCGCCAGGGGATCTCCATCTCGGTCGACCAGCCGCCGGCGTCCTTGGAGCCGCGCACGTTCCAGACCGCGTCCCACTCGAGGCTGATCTGCTCGCCCTCGCTGCGGACCAGGCCGTCGACCTGCACCCCTCCGGAGTTGGTGACGAAGAGATAGGCGCTGCGCCTGTCGCGGAAGGTGTCGAAGAGGATCTGGACCGTGTCGTCGTAGGTCATGTCGCTGTCGCGCGTCAGCGTCGTGGTGACGATCTTCTTGGGCTCTGAGTCGTGGCAACGGATGCCGATGTAGAGGTGGTTCTGGTCGTAGCCCAGGAAGACCTCTGTCGCCTCGGTCGCCGGCTTGCCGTCGTACGGCTCGAGCTGGAGGAAGTCGGTGAGGTGCTCCGCCGTCTTCCAGACCGCGTCGTCCAGGCGGCCGTCGATCACCGGCGCGGTTTCGAACCGGGCCGGCCGGGCGACGAAGTTGCCCAGCGGCGCAGGGGCGGGCGCGAGGGTAGCACCCTTCTCCGCGGGCGGAGCCGGAGTATCGAGAACCTCTTCCTTGACCGGCGAAGCCGGAGGGGTGGCACCCTCCTCCTGCTCCGGCGCAACCGTTGGGGCGGCAGCTTCCTCCTGCTCCTGCACGGGCGAAGGAGGTGGAGGTGGAGCCTCCTCCTGCTGCTGCGCGAACAGGGCCCAGGGCAGGGCCAGGGCGAGAGTGGCCGCCAACCATGGGGCCCGGCGGTGGGCCGGCCTCACGACGGTGGTGTTTTCGGGTCCCATGGGATCGTTCCTCCTTCTATCAGCTCAGGAGCGTGCAGGATGTTGAAGTGGGTGCGCGGCTTCCTCCGCATGCCGCGCTCGTGGCCGTCTTCGTTCGCTCGCGCTAGTCCGCGGCGCTCGTCACGAGCACCTCGCCATATCGCCGCTGCGCGATCCCCTTGCCGCGGTGGACCAGGACGGCTTCGATGTACTCAGGCCTGAACCAGTCCTTGATGAATTTCTCCACGTCGGTCCGGTCGAAGTCCTTGCAGGAGTAGACGTCGATGCTGATGAAGCGGTTGTTGGCCGAGGTATGGATCTGGATGCCGCTCTCGATGATCGGAACCCAGCCGCTGTAGCCCGGCTTGCCCGGGAACGTCGTTTCGCAAGTCTTGAAAATGTAGGGTTGCGTCTGCTTGGTCATCTTGAGGTGCACGCAGATCTTATCAAGGAACTCATACCCCTTGTCGAGATCGCAACAGACGTCGGGGGCACAGCCAAAGCAATCGATGATCAGTTGGAATCCCCAGGCGTCGTCGAGCTTGGTCTGGGAACTCAGTTGCAGGTTCGACATGATTCCTCCCTTTGATGGCGGATAGTGCAAATAAGAGTCAACCCCACCGGACCTCTCGCTGGATTCGCGAGGCCCGGGCCCATCCTTACTAAGTGCTTTGACACAGGGCAGAAGGGACACATGCGCATCATGCTCCCGAGCCCGGTGTGCGCCGTTCTGCCAACCGCTTCCGCCGCCGTTCGCCGCGGCTGCGGCTCTCGTCCTCGGCTTCGGCCGGCTCGGCGGACGGCGGCGCGAGAAGGCGCGCCAGGGCCCGCACCGTGGAGGCTTCGTCGAGGCTCACGTCCGAGAGGCTGACGCCGAAGCGCTCGCGCAGGTGCCGCGTCACCCGGATTCCGGCCAGCGAGTTGCCCCCCAGCTCGAAGAAGTTGTCGAGGGCTCCCACCTTGTCGACGCCGAGGATCTCCTGCCAGACCTCGGCGATCTGGCGTTCCAGGTCGCCTTCCGGCGGCATGTAGGGGGTGGCCAGCGACCGGGGATAGAGCATCGCCGGCTCCTCCCCGGCTGCGCTTTCCTGGATCTCCTCCAGCGAGACCGGGCGGGCGTTCTCGGCGCGGCGCGCGGCGAGGTCCAGGGTCGAGACGATCACCTCGGGCAGGCCGGCGGCGAGGACGCGCGAGAACGCCTCGACCCCCTCGGCGTCGGTGAGCCCCTGGGCCAGGGTGCGGCGGCGCCAGGCCGCCAGCTCCTTGGGCACCTCGGTCTCCACGGCCATTCCGGACTCGCGCCAGGCGTCCCAGCCGATCGAGAGGATGTTCTCGCCGGCCGCTCCCGCCCGGCGGGCGAAGGCGTCCAGGAAGCTGTTCGCCGCCACGTAGTCCGCCTGCCCGATCTCGGGCAGCGCCGCGGTGATGGAGGAGAAGAGGACGAAGAAGTCCAGCCCGGCTCCTGCGGCCCCGGAGAAAGCGGCGTGGAGCGCCAGGGTGCCGTCGACCTTGGGGGCGAGCACGCGCGACGCCTCGTCGCGGGTCTTGCCGCGCAGCATCCCCATGCCCGGCACGCCGGCCGCGTGGATCACGCCATGGACGGCGCCGAAGCGCGCCTCCGCCGCAGCGCGCGCGGCGCGCATCTGTTCCCGGTCGGTCACGTCGGCGGCGACGGTCAGGACCTCGGCGCCCTGCTCTTCCAAAGCTTGGAGCTGGCGCAACCGGCGGCTCGTCCGGTCGTCCTCGCCGTGGGCCGCGATCCAGGCGTCCCAGGCATCCCGCTCCGGCACGGAGGAGCGGCCGACGAGCACCAGGCGCGCCTGCACCGCGCCGGCGAGGTGGCGGGCGAGGGCGAGCCCCAGCCCTCCCAGGCCGCCGGTGAGGAGATAGACCCCCTGGTGGCGCAGGGGCGCCGGGCGCTCGGGCAGCGGGGTCGGCTCGAAGTGCGGCGCCCAGCGCAGATGGCGGCGCCAGGCGATGACTGGCTCAACTGGCGCGCCCTCCATCTCGGCAAGGATCTGGTCCGCCGCGCGGGCTCCGAGGCTGATGTCAAGGACACGGCAGGTGAGCCATGGGTGCTCGCGGGGGAGCACGGCGCAGGGGCCGAGCAGGGCCGCCTTGAGCGGCTCGACCTGCTCTTCGCCGGTGACGGTATGGAGCCCGTCCGCCACCACGCCCAGCGCGAACGGCGCATCGCCGCCCCGCTTTACCAGCGCCTTGCCGAGGAAGACCAGGCTGTAGAAGGAGAGGTCGAGACTCGCCTCGGAGCCGACGTTCCACAGGTGGAGCGCCCGCGTCGGAGGCTCTCCGAGAGAGGAGAGAAGGAGCTCGTAGTCCTCCTCCCGGCCCGGGTCGATCTCGAAGGCCTGCGGCCCCAGGTGCTGGAAGCGGCTCCCGGCGCGGACCGTGGCGACGCGGTGGCCGGCGGCCTCCAAACGCTCCACGAGCTGTGCGCCTAGACCGCAGCCATCCAGGAAGACGAGCCAGCTCGCGGGTGCTGCCGCCGCGGCGCCGCCCCAGGGCACCCCTGGGAGGGCGGCCTGCTTCCAGCCGGGGACCCAGAACCAGTCCGCCAGCTCCCGGCGGCCTTTCTTCTGTGGAGCGGCGGCCTTCGCGTCCGTTCCGGGATCGACCCAATAGCGGAGGCGCTCGAAGGGGTAGGTCGGCAGCGGCGTGCGCTGCCGCCGCTCGCGCGCGTAGAAGCCTTCCCAGCTCACCGTGCCGCCCGCCAGCCACAACCGGCCCAGGGCGCTCAGCAGGTAGCGCTGGTCGGGCTCGGGCTCCTTCGGATGGCGCAGCGAGGAGATCACGGTGTGCTCCGGCCCGCGGGCCGGATGCCGCCGGGCCATCGTGGCCAGGGCGTCGCCCGGTCCGACCTCGACGAGGATGCGCCGCGGCTCCTCCAGGAGGACGGCGGCGCCGTCGGCGAAGCGCACCGCCTGGCGGAGCTGGCGCACCCAGTACTCGGGGTCCGTGGCCTCTTCGGGGAGGATCCAGGTGCCGGTGACGTTCGACAGGTAGGGGATGCGCGGCGGCGACAGGCGCGCCTTGCGCAGCCGCTCGCGCAGCGGCGGCAGGATGGGATCCATCATCGACGAGTGGAAGGCATGGGAGGTGTGCAGGCGGCGGCAGGTCAGGCCATCGGTATTCTCGAGCTGCTCGCGCAGCGCCTCCACCGCGTCCACGGGGCCGGAGACCACGCACGCCGAGGGCCCGTTCACCGCCGCCAGCGCGAGGCGCTCGCCCAGCAGGGGCAGGACCTCCTCCTCGCGCAGGGGCACGGCCAGCATCGCGCCCGGCGGCATCCTCTGCATGAGGCGGCCGCGCAGGGCCACGACGGCCAGGGCATCCTCCAGCGAGATCACGCCAGCTAAGCAGGCCGCCACGTACTCGCCCAGGCTGTGGCCGAGCAAAGCCGCGGGGCGGACCCCCCAGGACATCCACAGCCGGGCCGTGGCATAGGCGATGACGAACAGCGCGGGCTGGGCGAGAGCCGTCTGCTGCAGGCGCTCACCCGCGGTGCCCATCGCCTCCTCTTCGACGAAGAGGAGCTCCCTCAGGTCGAGCCCGAGGTGCGGCTGGAGGAGCTGGCAGCAGAGGTCCACGTCGTCGCGGAAGGAGGGCTCCGCGTCGTAGAGCCCGCGCCCCATGTTGGGGTACTGCGAGCCCTGGCCGCTCAGCAGGAACGCCACCGGCCGGTCCCCGGGCGGAGCCGCCGCGGTGAGGACGTGCTCCGGGTCCAGGGTGGAGAGCCGGCCCGCCGCCTCCTCCCGGTCCGCGGCCAGGAGCATGCGGCGGAAGGCGAGCGGCTTGCGGCCGACCTGCAGCGACCAGGCTACGTCCGCCGGGTCGAGGCTGGGGTCCGATTCCAGGTGATCGGCCACGCGCAGCGTCAGGGTGTCGAGCGCCTTGGGGCTCTTGGCCGAGAGCAGGAAGAGCTGCCACGGGCGCGACGCCGTCGTCGCCGGCCGCGGCGGCGGCTCTTCGAGCACCATGTGGACGTTCGTCCCGCCCATGCCCAGGGAGGTCACCCCGGCGCGGCGCGGCCCCGCTTCGACCTCCCACGGCCGCGTGGCCGCGTTGACGAAGAACGGGCTGTTCGCGAAGTCGATCCGCGGGTTCGGCGACTCGAAGTGGAGGCTCGCCGGCAGCGTCTTGTGCTCCAGGGCGAGAGCGGCCTTGATGAGCCCCGCCACGCCGGCCGCGGTATCGAGATGGCCGATGTTCGTCTTGAGCGAGCCGATGGCGCAGAAGCCCTTGCGCTCCGTATGGGCGGCGAAGGCCCGGGTCAGGGAGGTGATCTCGATCGGATCGCCCATCGCCGTGGCCGTGCCGTGGCACTCGACGTAGCTCACCGTCTCCGGCGACACCCCGGCGTCCTCGTAGGCGCGGGTGTAGACGTCCACCTGCCCCTCGACGCTGGGGGCCATGAAGCTCACCTTGAGCGAGCCGTCGTTGTTGCAGGCCGAGCCCTTGATGACCGCGTGGATGTGGTCGCCGTCGGCCAGCGCGTCGGCGAGCCGCTTCAGGACCACGACCCCGGCGCCGTGGCCGCTGACGAAGCCGGTCGCCTGCGCGTCGAACGCCCGGCAGTGGCCGTCGCGGGCGGTGGTCCCCCCCTCCTCGAACATGTAGCCCGACACCTCCGGGAGGTGGATCGACACGCCGCCGGCGAGGGCCATGTCGCAGTCGCCCTGGAGCAGGAAGCGGCAGGCCGTGTGGACCGCCGAGAGCGACGTCGACGAGGCGGTCTGCACCGTGAGGGTGGGGCCCTTGAGGTTGAGCTTGTAGGCCACGCGCGAGGTCAGCGGGTCCTTGTCGTTGCCCAGCGACGCCTGCAGGGTCTCCGCCGACGCCACCAGCTCCATGTGCGGCAGCAGGTTCATGAGCATGTAGGTGTTCATGCTCTCGCCCGCGAAGACGCCGACCGGCCCCGGGTAGCGGTCGGGATCGATGGCCGCCCTCTCCATCGCCTCCCAGCAGCACTCCAGGAAGATCCGGTGCTGGGGATCCATCAGCTCGACCTCGCGCGGGTTCAAGCCGAAGAAGTGGGCGTCGAACAGCTCGACGTCGCCGAGGATCCCCTTGGCCTTGACGTAGTTCGGATTGCCGACCAGGGCCGGATCGGTGCCGGCGGCGAGCAGCTCCTCGTCGCTGAAGCGGCGGATCGATTCGATCCCGGCGGTCACGTTGCGCCACAGGTCGGGCACGCTGGAGGCGCCCGGGAAGCGGCCCGCCATGCCGATGATCGCGATCTCCCGTCCCTCCGTCCCTGAGCGCCCCCGGCGCGCCGCGGGGGCCGGCACGGCCCCGCTGCCCGCCAGCGACTCGGCCAGCGCGCTCACCGTGGGGAACTGGTACAGGGTGACCAGGGCAAGCTCCTGCCCGAGGACTTCCTGGAGGCGCGCGTGCAGCCGGGTCAGCATCAGCGAGTGGCCGCCCAGGTCGAAGAAATTGTCGTGGATGCCCACGCTCTCCACGTTGAGGACCTCGCGCCAGACCTCGGCGATGCGCCGCTCGAGGCTGCTGCGCGGCACCCCGCCCGTCTTTCCAGCCCCGTCTCCCGGCGCCGGGGGCGCCGGCAGCTTGCGCAGGTCGACCTTCCCGGTCGGGCCGGTGGGCAGCTCGTCGAGGAAGACCACGGCGGCAGGCACCATGGGCTCCGGCAGCCGCTCGCGCAGGAAGGCCAGCACCTCTCCAGAGGTGAGGGTCGGCTCGCCGGGCACCACCCAGGCGGCCAGGCGCGGCCTGCCCGAGGCGTCCTGGTGCAGGGCGACCGCCGCATCCCTCACCTTTGGGTGCTGGGAAAGGACCGCCTCGATCTCGTCGGGCTCGATGCGGAAGCCGCGCACCTTGACCTGCTGATCCACCCGGCCCAGGCACTCCAGGTCGCCGTCGGGCAGCCAGAGGCAGAGGTCCCCGGTGCGGTACATCCGCTCGCCATCCGAGAATGGGTTGGGCAGGAAGCGCTCGGCGGTGCGCGCCGGGTCTCCCAGGTAGCCGCGCGCCAGCCCTTCCCCGGCCACGTAGAGCTCTCCGGCGGCGCCGGGAGGGAGGAGGCGCAAGCCGCGGTCCAGCACGTAGACCTGGGTGTTGCGCACCGGCCGCCCGACCGGCAGGCGCCGGCCGGCCAGGTCCGCCGGCCGCAGGCGGTGGATCGTGGAGCAGACGGCGGTCTCGGTCAGGCCGTAGCCGTTGACGATCTCGGCCGTGGCGAGCAGGCGGTCCACGTCCGCCACCGCCAGGGCCTCGCCGCCCACCAGGAGCAGGCGCACGTGGGGCAGCTCGTCGCGCCGGGCATTCAGGTCCGCCGCCATGGACGGCACCGTGCTGACGATCGTGACCCGGTGCCGGCGGATCAGCTCCAGGCGGGCCTCGCGCTCCAGCAGCTCGCGCCGGCGCGGCAGCACCACGGCGCCGCCGGAGCAGAGGAGAGGATAGAGCTCCCCCAGGAAGCTGGCGTGCGCGATCGAGGTCAGCGGCAGGATGCGGTCTTCGCCCCCCGGCTGGTAGCTCTCGACGAACGAGCCCACCAGGTTGACCAGCGAGCGGTGGGTGAGCAGCACCCCCTTGGGGGTGCCCGTCGAGCCGGAGGTGTAGATGGCGCAGGCCAGTGTGCCGCCGCCGGCTGAAGGTGCCAAAGGACCTAAAGGACGTAAAGGACTTAAAGGATCAAGGACGTCCTTGGTGTCCTTTGAGTCCTTTCCGTCCTTTACGTCCTTTACGCCTGATTCAAGCGTGAGGACTTCCAACCCGGCCGGCAGCCGCGGCCGCATCTCCTCCTGGCTCACCACCCGCCGCACGCCGGCATCTTCGAGAATGGCGGCGAGGCGCTCCGCGGGCTCCTCGGGATCGAGGGGGAGATAGGCCGCTCCCGCCATGAGCGCGCCCAGGGACGCCACGACCAGGTCGGGGGAGCGTTCGCAGCAGACCGCCACCAGCTCCTCGGGCTCGATCCCCATCCCGACGAGATGGCCCGCCAGGCGCCCGGCCCGCCGCTGCAGCTCGCCGTAGGTCAGGGAATCCTCGCCGCAGATCACGGCCACGGCCTCGGGCGTGGACTCCGCCTGCTCCGCGACGAGATCGGCCAGGCTGGCCTCGCGCGGGAAGTCGGCCCCCGTGCCGTTGAGCTCCACCAGGAGCTGCCGTTCCTCGGCCGCGGTGAGGAGCGGCAGGGCGGACACCGGGCAATCCGGGCCGGCGGCGATCCCCTCCAGCAGGATGGCGAAGCGCTCGGCAAGGCGCTCGACGGTCACCGCGTCGAAGAGGTCCGTGTTGTAGTCGAAGTCGGCGATCAGGGAGCCGCCCGTCTCGCCGAGCGACAGGGTGAGGTCGAACTGCGCGAGCCCCAGGTCCAGCGGGACCGACTCCAGGCGCAGCCCGCCCAAATCGACCACAGCCGGCACGCCCAGGGCGAAGCCGGTCAGGTCCTGGCCGTCGGCCAGCTCGGCCCGCTGCCAGACGCAGAGGACCTGGAACAGGGGCGAACGGCTGGAATCGCGCTCCGGCTGCAGGCGCTCCACCAGCAGCGGGAAGGGCAGCCCCTGGTGCTCGAAAGCGCCCAGGACGTCCCGGCGCGCCGCGTCGAGGAAAGCCGCGAAGGACGGATCGCCGCCAAATCCGGCGCGCAGCACCAGGGCGTCGACGAAGTAGCCGACGACGCGGGCCAATGCGGCATCGGAGCGGCCGTGGGCCACCGTCCCCAGGAGAAGGTCGTCGTCGCCCGTGATGCGGTGGAGGAGGACCTCGAAGGCCGCGGCCAGGGTGACGAAGGAAGTGCTCTGCCGGCGGCGGCCGATCTCCTTGATGCGGCCGGTGAGCCGCGGATCGAGGGCGCGCGAGAAGGTGGCGCCGCTGTAGGTCTGCACCATGGGCCGCGGCCGGTCCGTGCGCAGGCTCAGGGTGGGCAGGTCCCCTCCCAGACGCTCCTGCCACCACGCCCACAGCCTCTCCCCCTCGGGTCCGGCCAAGCGCTCCCGCTGCCAGGCGACGGCATCGGTATAGCGCAGGGCGGTTTCCCCCTCTCCCGGAGGCTGGGAGGGGATGGGAGAGGGGGCCTGGGGGTGAGGGGCCGGGTAGAGAGAGCCGAGCTCCTCCAGCAGGATGCCCAGGGACCAGAGGTCCACGACGATGTGGTGGAAGGCCACGAAGAGCACGGCGTCTTCAGCTTCACGGAAAAGAATGACGCGCAGCAACGGGCCGGCCGACAGGTCGAAGGGCCGGCGGGCTTCCTCCGCAAGGCGCTCCGCAAGGCGATCACTCAGGGCCTCGGTAGCATCCTCTTCGGTGAACCAGACGGTGGCGCTCTCCGCGACCCGCTGCCGCGGCTCCCCGTCCACGATCGGGAACGTGGTGCGCAGGGTGGCATGGCGGTCCACCAGGGCCTGGAAGGAGCGGCGCAGCCCGTCGGCGTCCACCGGCCCGCGCAGGCGGACCGCGCTGGGCACGTTGTAGGCCGGGCTCAGCGGGTCGAGCTGGTGGAGGAACCAGAGGGAAAGCTGGTTGTGGGCGAGGGGATGGTCCCCGTGCTCCGGTCCTACCCGCTGCGGCGCGGAGGTTGGCTGGGCCGGCGCGGGTTGTTCGAGGAATCGCGCCAGGTCGGCCAGGGTCAAACCGTCGAAGAAGCGGTCAAGCGGGAGCGCGAACCCCCAGCGGGCCTCCACCGCGTGCAGGAGCTGCACGACCTGGAGGGAGTCCAGGGGGTATTCGGCGAGAGGACGCTGCGCGTCGATCTCGGCCCGCGACAGCCGGGCACGGCGCGCCAGCTCGGCGGCCAGCCACTCCGCGGCTCCGTCCGCGGGCGTTTCGTCGGGTGCCGCCGTCTCCGCTCCCGTCTCCTGCCAGGTCCAGACGGAATCTAGAGAGCCCGCGAGGAAGGCCGCCTTCGCCGCGTGGCGCTGGACCTTGCCGCTCGAAGTCTTGGGCAGGGCGCCGGGCGGCAGGAGCGCCACGGCATGGGCTTGGACCTCGTGCTCTTCCGCCAGCGCGCCGCGGATCGCCGTGACGACCTCGCCCAGGTCGCCGTGCCGCCGGGTGCGCTCCACCTCCTGGACGACGACGAGGCGCTCCTCGCCCTCCGCCCCCTCCACGTTCACGGCGAACGCCGCCCCGTGGCCGCTGCGCAGGGCCGCGTGGCTGGCCTCCACCGTCGCTTCCAGGTCCTGGGGGTAGTGGTTGCGCCCGCGGAGGATCAATAGATCCTTGAGCCGTCCGGTGACGAACAGCTCGCCGCCGGCCAGGAAGCCGAGGTCGCCCGTGCGCAGATACGGCCCTTCGGTATCTTCGCCAACCCTGGGCAACTGCGCACCGAAGGTGGACGCCGTGATCTCCGGCCGGTTCCAGTAGCCCCGCGCCACGCTGGGGCCGCGGACCCAGATCTCGCCCACCTCGCCGGGCGCGGAGGGCGCCCCCGAGGCATCGACGATGGCGATCTCATGCCCGGGCTGGCGGGCGCCGCTCCCGACGAGGGTCCGGCCGTCCTCCTCCGCGCTCACTTCGAGGACCCGGTGCCGCTCCAACTCGCCGGTATCGAAACGCCGCACGACCGCTCCGGAAGCGCGCGGGCCGGTGGAGACGAGCAGGGTTGCCTCGGCCAATCCGTAACAAGGCATGAACGCCTCGCGGCGGAAGCCGCACTCGGCGAAGGCGGCGGCGAATCGGTCGAGCGTGGCGGCCCGCACCGGCTCGGCGCCGTTGAACGCCACCTGCCAGCTCGACAGGTCGAGCTCCCGCTTCTGCTCCGCGGAGACCTGCGCGGCGCACAGGTCGTAGGCGAAGTTGGGGCCGCCGCTCACCGTGGCCCGCGTGCGGGAGATCGCCTGCAGCCAGCGCAGCGGCCGCTGCAGGAAGGACACCGGCGCCATCAGGACGACCGGGTAATCGGCGTAGAGCGGCTCGAGGATGCCGCCGATCAGGCCCATGTCGTGGTACGGCGGCAGCCAGAAGACGGTCCGGTCCTGCGGCGTCAGGGAGAAGCCGTCGCGGATCAGGCGCAGGTTGTGAAGGAGGTTGCCGTGGTCGAGCACCACCCCCTTGGGCTCGGCGGTGGAGCCGGAGGTGTACTGGAGGAAGGCCGCCGTGTCCGCGGTGACTTCCTCGTTGAGCCAGGAGCCGCCGGTCTCCAGCTCCTCCAGAGGCACGGTGGTGACCTCGGGACCGAGCTGCGCGCCCACGCGCGGCACGAGCGGGCCGGGGGCGAGAGCGAGCTTCGCCTGGGCGCTCGCCCGGATGGCCAGGAGGCGCGGCATGGGCCGGTTGGGACGCGGGGGGTAAACCGGCACCGCCGTGGCGCCCGCGTAGAGGCAGCCCAGGAAGGCGACGATGTAGTTGAGGCCCGGCGGATAGAGGAGGAGCACCCTCTCCCCCTCCGCTCCCAGATGCTGCAGCCCGGCCGCGACGGCGCTCGCCCGCCGGTCGAGCGCCGCATAGGTGAGCTGTTGCTCCTCGCCCTCGCCGTCCACGAGGAACGTGTACACCACTGCCTCAGGACGCTCGCCCGCACGTTGGCGGACCAGCTCAGGCAGGGTACGAGGGGTGAATTCAGACACGCGGAGACCTCCCGGGTACTACTACGCAAAAAAAGAGAAAAGACGCCCCGACAATTTACTCTCGACACAGATATCGCGATTACCCGAAGGACGCTCCCGAACGGGGGGCCGCAGTATAGAGCATCGGCTATTCTGAATGCTAGGTGCGTCTGCGACCCATAAATGGGACACTGAGGGCGGGAATCGCTGCTCCGGCCCCCCTCCGGGCCCGAAATATCTCCACGGATGTCGCAACGGCAGGGCCGAGTGTCGCGTTGTCATCTCGATATGGCGCGCAAAAACCTATAGCCGTTACATCGTAGCCGTTCCGCGCCGCACCGGCAGAGCAGCGGGGCTCTCTTGTGTCCCTCATGTCGCACCCAAGCCCTGGGACACTCCCCCGATCCCTACGATGTAGCAGAGACGGCGCGGCATGTCTCGCTGCCATCCTGTCATGTCGCCACGTCTGTCCTCTACGTAGCGGAGACGCGGATGGATGTCTCAGCTTGATCGCGAGATGTAGCGCTGAGAGGAATCTGTGTCGCGCCGTCTCTGCTTGGTATCGCTTCCTGCGCCCATCATGGCGCATTCTATCCCTGCGGCGTAGCGTTATGTGGCCAAAATGGCGCACAATGGGCAAGAGGGAACATCCCGTGTGGACACGCAGTGACCACTTGTAGTAGGGTTGCAGAAGAATAAGTTGTAGGTGCGACGTCAACGTCTTAGGGTGCGACACTCTGCGCTGCTTCGGAGGCCGGCCAGGACATCGTTGGCGCACATTCGACCCACTCTGCGCCAAAGGAGGCCTTCGAGATGGCTCTGAACCTGTCCATCGCCCAGATGCTCGCGAAGCTGGACGCGAAAGTCGCGCACCACGAGGAGCGCAAGGCGTTCCACGCGGAGCAGGAGCTGATTCACCGCGACCAGACGGCGGTGCACGCCGCCGAGCTCGAAGCCTCGCTCGCGCACCGCGAGGCTTTCAGGGCCGCTTCGCACTCGGCGGGCGAGCTGCTGGAGCGCGACGGCTCCCTGGCGAAGCCTTCGGCCGAGCCGGACGCGGAAGGAGACTTCACGGGCAAGAGGTCGCTGAGCCGGATGGTCGCGAAGGTCGTGGAAGACCTGCCCCCGGACAAGACCTTCGGAGCCCGCGCCGTCACCCGCGAGCTCCAGGAGCGCTGGGGCGCGAAGCTCCGCCGCCGGCCCGATCCCAGAAGTGTCGCCGCCACCCTGCGCCGTTGGGGAGTGGCGGGGCGCATCCATCAGATCCGGGAGGGGCGGGCGTACAACGAGTCTCTGTACAGGAAGGTGCCGTAGCGGAGAGAGGAACCGGAACAGGGTCAAGCCTGGATGCAGGTCGACAGCCGGTCGAGCAAGTCATAGAGGACCTGGGGAGCGACCGGCTTGGTCAGGTGATGGTCGAAGCCTGCCTCGCGCGCGCGGCGCTGGTCCTCCTCCTGCCCGTAGCCGGTCAGGGCGACGAGCAGCGCCTTTGCGGTTTGCGGCAGCTTGCGGAGCTCGCTGGCGACTTGATAGCCATCCAGCCCGGGCAGGCCGATATCCAGCACGATGACATCGGATTGTGACGAGACGGCCCTCTCCAGCGCCGTATGGCCGTCGTAAACGGCCTCGACTTCGTGGCCCCGCAGGCGCAGGAGGAGGGCGAGGCTGTCGGCCGAATCCACGTTGTCGTCGACCACCAGGATGCGGCACGGCGCCGACGCGCGCGCCGGCCGTGCGTCTGCATTGCGGTGTCGCTCCGCCTCCGCGTCCGCAGGGGGCAGGATGGGCAGGCGGACCACGAGCTCGCTTCCCAGTCCGTGTCCCGCACTGTGGGCTGCGACGCTGCCGCCGTGCAGCTCGACGAGGCGGCGCGCCAGCGTCAGGCCGATTCCCAACCCCCCCCGCGACCGATCGAGCGAGCGGTCCGCCTGCATGAACAGGTCGAAGACGCGCGGCAACAGGTCCGGCGCGATGCCCACGCCCGTGTCGCGCACGCGGAGGACCACCTCATCGCCCTCGCGGGCCGCGGTCAGCCAGATGTGGCCGGCCCGTTCGGTGTACTTGGCGGCATTGTTGAGCAGGTTGCTCAGCACTTGCCCGAGCCGCACGACGTCCGCCTCGATCCGCACTGGTTCG
>DASUNJ010000529.1:0-3672 GCA_036277235.1 Thermoanaerobaculia bacterium
TGGATCGCCTCGAAGGGCATGCCCGATCACTCGGCGATGTCGAGGAGGCCGTGCTCGCCGTCCGAGAGATTGAGAACCCAAAGCAGGGCGAGCTCGCGTTGCCTTCCGGAATCATCGCCTCCGATCGTGCGATAGAGACCCCTTCGGCCTAGCTGCGGCTCGCACTTCGGATTCAGATTGAGATAGCGCCGGTTCCCTTCGAGGACTTTCATCACCGAGAGGTAGGTCTGGAGCGAGGCTTCCAGGCTTGCAGATTGGATGAAGTCGAGGTTGTCCGCCGAGGTGTGGTACTCGGGATAGCGGCCGTAGGGCGTGCGCGTAAGCGAGCCTACCGGCAAATTGAAACCGGGCGAGCTGTACTGGCGCTCGTCGTAGCCGAAGGGGACGAAGTCCTCCACTCCGTGCTCCTCTCCGCGCAGCACCTGGAGCACGGCGCGGTCGATCTCAGCGTCTCCCTGCCGGGTCTTCTTGTAATGGAAGTGTCCGGGATCGCCCAGATTTGCGGCAACGAGCCCGGCAGTAATCCGGTTCGTCATACGGCTGGAATCGTTCCGGGCGAGCCAGGTGATCGAGCCGATCGTGCCGGGGATGAAGAGGAAGCGGTAGGAGAGCCGCCGCGACGCTCTCGCAAGCTCCTCGGCCAGGAAGGTGCAGACCGCCAGGCCGGAAAGGTTGTCATTGCAGAGCGAGGGATGGCAGACGTGGCAGGAGATCAGCACTTCCCGCTCCGTCTCTCCTTTCAGGAAGCACTCGCCGTAGGTCAGCGAGCCGTCCTCCAGGGTCGAGTCGATGCAGACCTCGTACTCCCCCTCCTCCAGGCTGAGCCATTGGTGATGGGCCATGCAGAAGCCCCAGGCTTCCTTGTAGTAGGAGGTGCGGTAGGGCACGAGGCCGGGCTGGTCAGGAAGGGTGAACAGGTGCTCCTTCAGTGGAGCGAGGGATACCTTTTTGTGGACCGGCACGCTGTAGTTGAGGACGTGCAGGTTCAGGTGCTGGAAGTCCACGATCTTCCTGCCGTGCGGGTCCTTGATCCAGGCGTCGCGGATGTTCCACTCCCTGGGCACGGTCCAGTCGAAGACCTGCGTGCCGGTCGGGACCTCGTGGATTTGCAGCGGGATGCGCTCTCCCACTTTCGCCAGCGTCTGGCGCACGCCGTCGCCCGTGATGCTGCGGCAGATGGGATAGAGGTCCGCGACAAAGCGGATCATCTGTTCGCCAATCATAAGAAGAACGGGAGGTTGCGGTCCTTGTCGGACATCACCTCGACCGGCTCCGGCCAGGGAATCGCGAAGGTGGGATCGTCCCAGCGGTAGCCGCTGGAGTGATCGGGTGAGTAGCACTCGGAAATCTGATAGAAGACTTCGGTCGCGTCTTCCAGGGTGATGAACCCGTGGGCCATTCCCTTGGGCACGTAGAGGGCGTTGCCCTCCTCCGCCGAGAGGACCACGGCGAAGTGCCGGCCGCGGGTGGACGAGCCGGGGCAGATGTCGACGATCACGTCCCAGATCCGGCCTCGGGTGCAGCGGACGAGCTTGATCTCTTCATAGGGGGCGGACTGGAAGTGGAGGCCGCGCAGGGTGCCCCGGCGGTGATTGAAGGAGACGCTGCACTGCACCACCTCGGGATCCAATCCGTGCGCTTCGAACTGGTCGCGGTCGTAGGTGCGGGCGAAGAAGCCCCGGTCGTCCTCGAAGCGCTCCGGTTCCAGAACGAAAGCGCCCGCGAGCGGAGTCTCCTTGAAAATCATTCGAAAACCCGGACCTCGGGGATCGCCACCACGAACTTGCCACCCCAGGAACGGATGTCGGACATCTGCGCCGCGATCTCTTCCTTGAGGTTCCAGGGCAGGATGAGCACGTAGTCGGGCCGGGTCTCGCGGATGCGGTCGGGCGCGAAGATCGGGATGCGCGTGCCGGGGAGATACCGCCCCTGCTTGTGGGGGCTCAGGTCGACCGTGTAGTCGAGGAAGTCGGTGCGCACGCCGCAGTAGTTGAGGAGCGTGTTGCCCTTGGCCGGCGCGCCGTAGCCCACGACGGATTTCCCACCCTCCTTCGCCTTGATCAGGAAGCGGAGCAGGCCGCGCTTCACTCGCCCGACCCGTTGCGCGAAGGAGCGGTAGGCATCCAGATTTCCGAGGCCGGCGGCCTCTTCGCGGGCCAACAGCTCGATCACCCTCGGCTCCACGGGCTTCGAATCGTCTTCCTGGTGGCGCGCGTAGATGCGGAGCGATCCGCCATGGGTGGGCAGCTCTTCCACGTCGAAGACGGCCAGGCCGTGGGCGGCGAAAACCTTTCTCGCGGCAAGGAACGAGAAGTAGGAGTAGTGCTCGTGATAGATGGTGTCGAACTGGTCTTCGTCCATCAACCGGAGAAGATGGGGGAATTCCATGGTGAGCACGCCGCGGGGAGCGAGGGAGATCTTCAGGCCCGCCACAAAGTCGTTCAGGTCCGGCACGTGGGCGAGCACGTTGTTGCCCACCAGCAGGTCAGCCTGGGCAGACAGCTCGCGGGCGGTTTCGGTGCCGAAGAAGCTGACCAGCGTGGGAATGCCCGCCGCCTGCGCCGCCTCGGCCACGTTGCGCGCGGGCTCGATACCCTGCACGGGAATCCCCGAGTCATGGAACCAGCGCAGCAGGTAGCCGTCGTTGCTCGCGACCTCGATCACCCGGTGCTCGGAGCCGAGGCCGAAGCGCTCGATCATGGCCTCGGCGTAGAGGCGGGCGTGGCGGAGCCAGCTCTCCGAGAAAGAGGAGAAGTAGGCGTAGTCGCTGAAGATCGCGTCGGGCCGCTCTTCCTCGGGGAGCTGGACGAGGAAGCACTCGCCGCAGACGTAGACGCAGAGCGGATAGAACGGCTCGGGCCGGCGCAGATCTCCCGGCTCCAGGTAGGAATTCGCGAGCGGCTGGGACCCAAGGTCCACAAAGACGTGCCTCAGCAGAGCGCCGCAAAAGCGGCATGGGATCACCAGATCTTCCAGGGTGTCTCCCCTTGCTTCCACAGGTTGTTCAAATGAAGATAATCGCGGTAGGTGTCCATGGGATGCCAGAAGCCTTCGTGCAGGTAGACCGAGAGCTGGCCGTCCCGCGCCAGCTTCCGGAGCGGCTGCTGCTCCAGGAAGAGCTGCGGGTCGTCGTCCAGGTAGTCGAACACCTCGCGCTGGAAGACGAAGAAGCCGCCGCTCACCACGCCTTCGGCAACGGGCTTCTCGGCGAACTCCACCACCTGGGTGCCGTTCACGTGCATCTCGCCGTAGCGCGAGGTCGGATGGACGCCAGTGACGGTCGCGATCCGTCCCTGGGACCAGTGGAAGTCGAGCAGGGCGTCGATGTCCACGTTTCCCACGGCATCGCCGTAGGTGAAGCAGAAGGTCGGGGCCTTCACGTGGTTGCGCACGAGCCAGAGGCGCGCGCCCGTGGCGGTCTCGGCTCCGGTCTCGGCGCAGGTCACCCGCCAGGGCTCGTAGCCGTCGCGATTGTGAAACTCCACCTCCTGCGTGTTGTCCATGGAGATCGTGAAGTCGCAGAGCATCTCCCGGTAGCGGAGGAAGTACTGCTTGATCTCCCAGCCCTTGTAGCCGAGGCAGAGCACGAAGCGGTCGAGCCCGTAGGCGCCGTAGATCTTCATGATGTGCCAGAGGATCGGGCGCGGGCCGATCTCCACCATCGGCTTGGGC
>DASUNJ010000530.1:0-8022 GCA_036277235.1 Thermoanaerobaculia bacterium
CCAGGTCAACGGCGACTATCACTCCACGCCGCAGAACAAGCTGCGCTACGAGCTGGCCTACATGGCCAACTGGACGCTCTGGCTCGACCTGTCGATCCTCCTGCGGACGGTGAAAATCGTGCTCACCTCGCGCGGCGTGTGAGCAAACGCTGCGCCCGCCCGGCGCAAGTTTGACAAGGCATTGGACTTAGGGCTATCCTTTCCGGGAAATTGTTGTACATCGAGCGGATTGTTTTGATTTCGAGTTGAGAGGTCACGCATGAGCCTGTCCATCCGTCGTCCGTTTCTCGCCCTCATCGCGGGAGGGCTTCTGCTGTCCATTCCCCAGCTCCTCCCGGCCGGATCGACCGGCAACCCCGGCACCACCGGAGCGGGGCTGTACATGCCCCAGGGGAACACCGCCGGCACCGCCAACGGCGACTTCGTCTCCGACACGGGCGGCATGGGCGGGGCGAACACCTTCTACCGGTACTTCATCGAGGTGCCGCCTGGATTGACCCGGCTGCAGGTCGAGATCTTTGACGCCGACGTCGGGCTCGGTGGCGGCACCGAGGACACGGCCGGCCGCGACCGCACTCGCGACGCCGACTTCGAGTCGATCGCGACCTACAGCCTCTTGGATCCGGCGTCGGCGGCCCGGACGACCAGCTTCACCACGGGCACCGCCGCAGCACCGGTGGGGTCCGACAACGCCTGGCTGAGCTTCTTCGACTCCACCGGCGACGACTACCGCGACAACTTCGGCGCCGCGGCCTACAACAACAACGATGGCACGTTGAACTGGGCCACGAGCTGGGACGAGACCAACGACGGCGCCGACAACGCCGGCAACGGCGACATCCGGATCACGGGCGGCGAGCTGCGGTTGGGCGACGACGGCAGCACGGGCGTCAATGCCGCGAGCATCGAGCGCGAGGCCAATCTCTCCACGTTCACCGGCGCCACCCTCTCCTTCAACGTCCGGACTCAGGCGGTCGAGGTCAATGACCATTACCGCCTCGAGGTGTCGTCCAACGGCGGCGGCAGTTGGAGCACGGTGGCGAACTATGTCGGCACCATCGCGGCCACCCCCGTCAGCTACAACATCAGCTCCTCCATCGCCTCGAACACCCGCATCCGTTTCATCCACGTCACCGGCTACGGCAACAACGACTTCCTCTTCGTGGACAACCTCCGCATCCAGGAAACCCAGATCGACCCCGGCCATTGGGAGCTGCGGGTGGACATGGCGGCCGGCGACGACATCAACGCGATCGGCATCCGCGCCCACGACGGCAACTCCGGCTCGGGCGGCACGGAGCTCAACGTCTACTTCGATTCCTTCACCCAGTTCGGGATCAACCCGCCGGTCACCGGCACGAGCACCCGCGCCTACGACGTCTTCCCCTACGTCACCGCAGGCTGCACCGTCTACGAGAACGACTTCGACTACGACCGCAACCGGGGGAACACCGGCTCGATGAGCTTCTTCCGGCGGACCGGCGCCCTCGTCGACAGCCTCGTCTTCACGGACCTGTCCACCGACGACATCTGGGTGCGCAACGGGCTCACCGGCTTCACCACGGACCAGACCAGCGTCGACTACGGCATCTGGTCCGCCGACGTCTCGATCTCCTCGTACACGGTCGGCGGCACGCCGAACGGGAACTACACCACGTTCTACATGAGCAGCTCGCTGGCGGCGGACCCGGCGGTGGACGATCCGGACGACAACCCGGAGCCGGGCTCGTTCCGAACCTACCTGCCGACCGACGCCGGTGCGGCGCCGGTCAAGCCGTACCTCGAGCAGCTCCTCACCGTGGACTCCGGCCCGAACCCGCCGCAGGTGGGCCAGCGTACGGACGTCACGGTGACGGTCCGCCTGGTGAACCCGACCTCCCGGGACATCACGTTCCCCGGTGCCAACGTGGTGACCGCCCACGTGCCCGCCATCGCCGGTGTCAGCTACGATGACGCCAGCCAGGTGAGCCAGGGTTCGATCGTCACCGAGCCGGCCCCCGGCTTAACCGGCGACATCACCTGGAATCCCGGGACGGTGGCCGCCGGAGCGACGGCCCTCATGTCCTACGAGGTGCGCGTGACCCCCGCCATCGCCGGGCAGCGCCTCCCGGTCACCGGCACGCCGGCCTCGAACGGCACCCGCGCCACCTACGTGGACGAGACCGGCAACACCACCCAGGCGCGGGCCACCTACACGTTCGGCCCGATCTGCGAGCTCGCCCTCACCCAGGGCCTCCTGACCCACGCCGTGGTCTCCTCCTTCCGCACCTTCGCGGACGAGCGCGGCGGCGTGCGGGTCGAATGGACCACCGCTTCCGAGACGGGCACGGCCGGGTTCCGCCTGCTGCGCTGGAACGCCGCCGCCCGCAAGTACCTGCCGGTGCACGAGGAGCTGCTCCCCGGCCTCCTCCATGAGGCCCAGGGAGGCACCTATCGCTTCCTCGACGAGGGCGCCGCGCCCGGCCAGCCCCAGGCCTATCTCCTCGAAGAGGTGGAGGCCAACGGCCGGCGGCGGGCCTACGGCCCGTACACCGGGCTCCCGTCGTGGGAGCGGCAGGAGGGACCGGAGGCCCGGACCGCCTACGAGCGGGAGGCGCATCCCACCCTCCGCAAGGCCGTTGCCCCCACGTTCAAGTCGTTGAACGGCTTCGCGAAGGCGGGCGACGGCGTCCACCTGTCGATCCGCGAGACCGGCCTCTACTACGTGACCCGGGAGCAGGTCGCCACCTGGCTGGGCCTGACCGTGGACAAGGCCGAGAAGGCGATCGTCAAGGGGGACCTCTCCCTGGCCCGCGCCGGCCAGACGGCGGCCTGGTGGCCCGACCTCGTGGACAAGAAGACGGCCAACGGCCTGTTCTTCTACGGCGAGGCCAAGCCGACCCTGTACAGCCTGGACACGGTCTACCGCCTGGTCGAGGGTTCCGGTGCGGGCATGCAGGCCGGCACCGTGGCCCCGGCTCCGGCCGCGGCCGGCGGCTCCTTCCCGGCCTCGAAGCCGTTCGAGCAGGATCTCTTCCCGGCCACCGCCATCTCTCCCGATCCGGAGTCGGACTACTGGTTCTGGGACTTCGTGATCAGCGGCGACCCCGGCCTCGGCAAGCGGACCTATACCTTCGACGCGCCGGCCTTGGCGCCTGGGGACGGCACCATGACGGTCTCCCTCCAGGGGGCCACCGACAACGCCACCCCGGGCGAGCACCGGGCGGCGGTGAGCGTGAACGGCACGCTCCTCGGCGAGGCCCAGTGGCAGGGGATCACGCCGATCGTCGAGACCTTCACGGTGCCGGACGGCGTCCTCCTGGAGACGGGCAACCAGATCGAGATCCTCGGCACGGTCGGCGGCGGGGCTCCCTTCAGCTTCTACTTCGTCGACGGTTTCGAGGCCGGCTACCCGCACGGGTTCGCGGCCGAGGGCGACGCCCTGGCCTTCACCTCCGGAGGGAATGCCCAGGTCACCGTGAGCGGGTTCGCGGACCCGGCGATCCGGCTGCTCGACGTGACCAACCCGCTGCGCCCGATCTGGCTGACGGGCGCGGCTGTCGATGCCGACAGCGGAGCCTGGCGGGCCAGCTTCGTCCCCTCTGCCTCGGCCCGCTACTTCGCGGCCGGCCAGAGTGCCCTCAAGGCCCCGGTCGCGGCGCGGCCGTGGAGCGACGAGAGCCTGCGGGCCACTTCGAACCGCGCCGACGTGCTGATCGTCGCGCCTGCCGGCATGGAGGGCGAGGCCGAGCGCCTGGCCGACCTCCGGCGCAGCCAGGGCCTGCAGACGGTCGTGGCGAGCCTCGACGAGGTGGCGGACCTCTTCGGCAACGGCACCGCGACGCCGCAGGCCCTGCGCAGCTTCCTCATCTACGCCAAGACGCGCTGGTCCGTGAAGCCCCGCTACGTCGTCCTGGCCGGCGAGGGCACCCTCGACTACCGCAACCTCCAGGGCTTCGGCGACTCGGTCATGCCGCCCCTCCTGGTGCTGGCGGAGGGAGGCCTCTTCCCGTCCGACAACCGCTTGGCCGACGTGAACGGCGACGGCCGGGCCGACATGGCCATCGGCCGCATCCCGGTGCTCACGGCAGCGGAGCTGGGCTCCTACGTCGACAAGATCCTGGCCTACGAGAGCGCGGGCTCGCCCGCCTGGGCCGCCAACGCCCTGATGCTGGCCGACAACGTCGACGGCGGAGCGAGCTTCTCGCAGCAGAGCGACGACATCGCGGCCCAGCTCCCGTCCGGGTTCGCAATCGACCGCATCTACCTCGATACGGAGCCGCTGGCGCAGGCCCGAGCCCGGCTGTTCCAGGGGATCGACACCGGCGCCTCGCTGATCGACTTCGTCGGCCACGGCGGCCTCGACCGGCTGTCGGCCGGCGGCCTGCTGACCAGCGCGGACGTGCCCGGCCTGACCAACGGCGAGCGGTTGCCGGTGCTCACGGCCATGACCTGCACGGTAAACCGATTCGCGGTTCCCGGCGTACCCTCTCTGGGAGAGCTGCTGGTCAAGAGCCCGGACGGCGGCGCCGCGGCGGTCTGGGGACCGTCAGGCCTGTCCTCCCACGGCGAGGCCCGGCACCTGGCCGAGATCTTCTACCGGCGGGCTTCCGACCCGGCCGGCGGGCGGCTCGGGGACTGGGTCCTGCAGTCGATGAAGGACTTCGCGGCCCTGGGAGGCGATGAGGGCATGCTGGACATCTACAATCTTCTCGGGGATCCCACCCTGGTCGTGCGGCGGGGGCCGGCTCCGGCTCCCGCAGGCGGGAGCAGCGGCGAGTGACTCGAAGGGCGGGGGGCGAGAAATCCATGGAATTGAAACAGCCCGGACGAGCTGGCGAGGAGGGAAGGGCCCCCTTACGTCCGGGCGCTTCCCGGCGAGCCTATGAACCGCCGCGCATCCTCTACCGGGAGGCGCTGGAGGCCATGGCCGCCGTCTGCGCCCCCACTCCCCCGGCCAAGGGGAACGTGGCCTTCTGCTCCCAGGGACCGATCTCGTCCTGACGCAGGGCTGAATCAGGGGAGAATGGGCAGCAAGCCCTTCTTCCGCACTGCCTTTTCCGTCTCTTCCATCCTCAGCACCGCTTCCGGGTAGACGTTCAGGGGGTCTCCCGTGCGCACGGCCGCCGATCCGGGGCAGAAGTTGAGGAAACCCCCGGACGGCCCGAAGGCATCCACCCGCAGCTTGGCCTCGGCCGTGAGGCCGCGAACCTCTTGCAGCCCTGTCGAGCCCGTCCAGATCTCGCCGATCGACTGGCGGTGGAGGTTCCCGACCGCCCGGCGCCACTGCACGCAGGGGTAGACGTTGCCGAAGGGATCGACGGCGACGCCCGCGGAGCCGGCGCCGCAGTGCTTCTCCACGGGAGCCGGCAGCGTGCCGTCGTCCGCCCCGCGGGCGACCGAGACCGCTCTCTTCATCTGCAGGTCGAACAGGCGCCGCACCCCCTCCCGCGAGGGCGCGATCGACAGCGGCTCGCGGTCGCCGTCGTCCTTCGGCGTGACCTCGGGATCGATCTGGATCGGCAGCCCGAGGGAGGCGGCCAGGTCGAGCATGCCCTCGGCCTCGTCCTCGTTCCAGCGGGTCAGCGTGCTGTTGATCTTGACCCTCATGCCCAGGTCCAGGACCTCGCGGAGATTCGCGAGCAGGCGCTCGAAGCTGCCGGGGACCCGCGTCTGCAGGTCGTGGGTGGCGGCCGTGGCGCCGTGGAGGCTGACCTCGATCAGGAAGGGATCGACCTCGTCCCGGACGCGGCGGGCCATCTCGCCGCGTAAGGCGTGGCCGTTGGACTTGACCCGGACGACGAAGCCCAGCTCCCGCGCCCGGGCGCCCAGCTTCAGGAAGTCCGGATGGGCCAGCGGCTCGCCGCCGGAGAGGGTCAGGTTCAGCACCTGGAGATCGGCCAGGTCCTCGAAGAACCGGAGGTACTGCTCCGTGCTCAACGGCTCGCCGCGCAGGCCGAGGTCGTTGTAGCAGAAGAAGCAGTCCAGGTTGCAGCGGTAGGTCAGCTCGACCAGCACCGAGAACAGGATGTTGTCGCGCCAGGTCTTGCGCAGGACTTCGGTGAAGCTCATCCGGCGATCTCCAGGATGCCTTCGCCCGCGAGCTCGGCGGCGAAGCGGAGCACGTCCCGCTCGAGGTTCGCGCGGTCCACCTCGAACTCGTCCGCAAGGAGGTCCAGCCAGGCGCCGATCGGGCGGATGCCGTCGGCCAGGGCGAGGATGCGCGCCGCCACCTCGCTCATGACCAGCACCTCGGAGCTCTTCTGGCGCACGACGACGGCCTCGCCGTCGACGATGCGGAAGCGGACGTCCGGAGCCGGCCTGAGCACTGAGTCTTCCCTCAACAGGATCATGCTGCGGGCAGGATACTCCACATCCGGCCGGTGAGCGAGAAACGCAGAGCGTAGGCGGGCACGCCGTCCATCAGGTCGAGGAGGGTGGCGAGCAGGGAGGCGTGCCGGCCCGGGTCGGCGTTGACGAACGGCGAGCAGGCCAGCAGGCAGGCGGCGGCCTCGGCCCGGCCCAGGGGACGGAGGCGATCCTGCGTGTCTTTCTCCAGGCGGAGGAGGGCGCGGAGGGGGTAGCGCGCATGGCGGCCTCCGCCGTCGCCGAGGTCGCCGGTGAACGGCAGGCCCGCGAGGATCGCGCCTCCGGGAGCCGGCAGCAGGGCGTTCAAGTCATCGCTCAACAGCGCCAGCCCGCGCTCCAGGGCCATGCGCGACACGGTCGACTTGCCCGCGCCCGAGGGACCGGCGAAGAGCAGCGCCTCGCCGCCGTCCACGACCGCGGCGCCGTGGATCACGGCTCCCCCCAACTCGTGCAGGCGGTAGGCGACCAGGACCCGGCAGAAGTTCTCGAAGATGCCGGGGAAGCGGTCGCCGGCACCGACCGAGGTCCAGAGCGCGCCCCGGAGCGCCGGCCGCCAATCCAGACGGCCGACGAGATCGAGCCCGGCGAGCCGCACCGACGAGGGTCCGGAGTCGAAGTCAAGGCCGTACTCCCAGCCGCGCGTGTCGATCTCGCGGAAGTCCTCCGCCGCGGCCCGGAACACGGACGAGGTTACTGCGGGCGCGGGCTCGGAGGACAGGCGCAGATCGCCGAAGCGGGCGAGGACCGTCTCCTCCTGGTCCGCGGAGAGGCCCGAGAAGCCGTAGGGTCCGCCCGGCAGGTCGAGCACCAGCTCGCGCGCGCCCCAGGGCTCGCCCGCGGAGCGCGCGGGGAAGAGGTCCGGATTGCGCAGGAAGCTCTGACCGAAGCTCATCGCAGGAGCAGGCGCAGGGCGGCGAGCCCGGCCCGCAGGCGGTCGGCAAGCCGTACCGGCCCCGCCACCCGTCCCAGCACGCGGCCGAGGGGGACGGGTCCGTCGTGGCAGGGGCAGCCGTCGCCCCGGGTGATCAGCGCGATCCCGCCCTTCCAGGGCCGGTAGCCGAGCACCCGGTGGAGCCGCAGGCGGCCGTCGCCTGCCTGGAAGGCCACCAGGTCTCCCGGCCAGAGAAGCGGGCCGCGGCCACCCGCACCCGCTCGCCGTCCGCGACCTGCGGGGCCATGCAGCTCCCGCGAACGGTCACCTCCACCGGACCTTCGCGGGCCAGATCGCGCAGGGTCTCGAAGATCTGAGGGCGGAGGGGCTCCGGGGGGTGCATGGGGGCGTCCAGTATCGCACAGCCGGTCAGCGGCCTGGGACCGGCTCGCCCTGCCGGCGGTGCGCCGGCGGCTCCCAGGTCACGGCGACGCGGAAGGAGCGCAGCGCCTGGCCCCAGCGGTAGCTCGCGTAGGGCAGCAAGGGGGAGGGCGGCGATGCCAGCGAGCCGCGGCGCAGGAAGCGGGCAACCAGACGGCGGATCAGCAGCGCGCGCAGCCACGGCACCCCGAGCAACTCCAGGCCGCCGTCCGGAATCTCGCACCCGAGCGTCTCCTTGGCAACGTGCAGCGCGGTGTAGACGATCCCCTCGCAACGGTCCTCCCGTGCGCAGGCGGCCAGGCGGTCCCAATCGACGTCGAGACGGCGGACGGTCTCCGCGATGTCGAACAGGTGCTTGAGCC
>DASUNJ010000531.1:0-11513 GCA_036277235.1 Thermoanaerobaculia bacterium
ATCTCGACTGGCGCGACAGGACCACCATGACCATGACAATCCAGAGGCACAAGAATGCTGGCTAATTTTGTACGATTTTTGTACGACCCCCTCTCGAAGGTCATATTTTGGCCCTTGCGCGAAAGAGGCTCTCGCCGCCTAAGTCCTTGTCTATCAGTTATTTACGGGGAGGAAGTTGGTCGGGACGCCGAGATTCGAACTCGGGACCCCCTGAACCCCATTCAGGTACGCTACCAGACTGCGCCACGTCCCGACCGGATGCTGCTGTTACGAGGATTTCGAATCCAGGAGAGCGAGGATCTCGCGGGCCTCCTGGAGGGCCTTCTCAACCCCCGAGCGGAGAGTTTGTATCCGTTCCGCGGCGTCGCTGTCAAGCACGGGCGGGGTGTCGGGCGACGGGGGGGCCGCCTTCTTGCGTGCCGTCCGGGGGATGGGGGCGGTGGGCATCTCCCCCGCCTCTTCGGCCACGGGGGCCTCCTCCAGGCCGCCGTCCGCGAGCTCGGCCTCCAGCTTCTTCTTGGCCCCGGCGATCGTGTAGCCCTCTTCGTAGAGGAGCTGCTTGATGCGCCGGATGATTTCCAGCTCTTTCTCGCTGTAGACGCGCTGGCCCGACCGGCTCTTGCTCGGCGCGAGCGCCGGGAACTCCGTTTCCCAGTAGCGCAGCACGTAGGGCTGGATGCCCAGCTCCTTGCAGGCTTCGCCGATCTTGTAATAGAGACGCTTTTGGACGCGCGCCTTGACCACCATTCAGACCGATCTCGTCAGGAATCGCGCTTGCGCGGACCCATGACGTCCATCAGCCGCCGGGCGGGCCGGAAGCTGAGCCCCTTGTGGGGGCGGATGAAGATCTTCTCGCCGCTCACCGGATTGACGCCTACCCTTCCCGGCCGGGCCGTCACCTCGAAGGTGCCGAAGTTCTTGATGCGCACGGTCCGGCCGCGGCGAAGAGAGGTCTTGACGGTCTTGATGATCGTGTCCACGATCTCTGCCGCCTCGTCCTTCGTCAGCCCTCCGTGCCGCTCGTACACCGCTTCGACCAAGTCGGCCTTGGTCATGCCCTGTCGATCGTCCGGCCTGTCCGTCCCCATGAGGTCCGTCCCCGAGAAAAGGAAGTGAATCCCTCTCGCGCAACAGCCCGCGAGGCTGAAGAAGTACCTGAAGTCTAGCGGATCAAGTGGGCATGGACAAGGCGGCCACGTATCCCTCGCGGTAACGCGACGCAACCACGTCCCAGGTCAGCTCCGCCTCCGCCTTGCGCCGTCCCCTCTCCCCCATCCCCTTCGCCAGCTCCCGGTCTGCCAGGAGCTTCCGGAGCGCCCCGGCCAGCGCGGCGGAGTCGCGCTCCGGCACCAGCAGCCCCGTTCGCCCGTCTTCCACAGCAAGGGGGATGCCCGAGATCCCGGAGGCCACCACCGGCAGGCCGCTCGCCATGGCTTCCAGGATGACGTTGGGCAAGCCGTCGACGTTCCCCTTGGAGTCGTGGATCGCCGGCAGGACGAAGAGGTCCGCCGCCCGGTAGAGATCCGGCAGGGTGTCGCGGAGCACCGGGCCGGGCAGGTGGAGCCGGCCGGGATAACGTTCGGCCTCGCGCTGGAAATCCGGCAGGAGGTCTCCCCCTCCGGCCAGGACCACGTGCGCTCCCGTAGCGAGGATCTCGGGCAGGATCTCCATGAGGACGTGGAAGCCCTTCTTGGTCGCCATCCGGCCGACGCCGAGGACGAGCGGGGCGTCCTCCGGAATGCCCAGGCGCTCGCGCCAGGCGCTGCGGCCGGGGGAGAAGGTCTCCACATCCACCCCGTAGGGGATGACCCGGGAGCGCTCCTCGGGAAAGCCCAGCGCGCGGACGCGGTCCACCAGCTCCGGGGAGCAGCCGGTGAGGAGCCGGGAGCGCCGGAGCGCCCAGGCCGCGGCCCTCCTCACTCCGGGCTTCTCGGCGAGGAAGACGTCGCTGCCGTGGAGGCCGATCGCCATGGGGAACCTTCCAGCAAGAGCCGCGATCACTCCGTTGGGCACGATCCAGTGGGCATGGATCAGGTCGAAGTTTCGGGCTCTCCGGACCGCCCGCAGCAATCCCAGCGCGTAAAGAGGAGCCGCGATCGCCGCGCCTCCCTTGACCCGCTCGTCGGCCTCCAGGCTCCGTCCATACCCCAGAACCTCGTAGCGCTCGGGCGCGTAGCGGAAGGTGACCGTCTCGACTCCCTGGTCCTCCCAACGGGCCGGCACTCCTGCGGCGTGGGGCGCGAGCACGGTGACCCGGTCGCCGAGGCGGACGAGCCCACGGGCCAGGTCGCGGATGAACGGGCCCGCGGTGTCCCCCTCGAAGCGGGGATAGGTCTGGGTGAGGAAGAGAAGGTCGAGCGGGCGCCCGTTCACTCCAGCCACTCTTTGATCGAGTAGCTGTCGCGGCGCCGGAAGTTCTTGAACGTGATCATCTCGCCGATCAGCCCGGTGGTGAGCACCATGATCCCCAGCAGGATCAGCAGGTTGCCGAACAGAAGGAGCGGCCGGTTGGAGAGGTCCTCGTGGTGGAAGACCCAGAGCCAGGCGAGCCAGGCGTCGATCGCCATGCCGCTGATGAAGAACCCGAGGCCCAGGGTGCCGAACAGGTGGAGCGGCCGGCGGGTGTAGCGCGTGATGAAGAGCACCGTGATCAGGTCGAGCAACCCCTTGTAGAGGCGGTCCCAGCCGTATTTGCTGCGGCCGTGGAGGCGCGGGTGGTGCTGCACCTGGATCTCTCCGACCAGGAAACCGCGGCGGCTTGCCAGCACCGGGATGTAGCGGTGGAGCTCGCCGTAGACCGAGATTTCGGCGAGGACCTCGCGCCGGTAGGCCTTGAAGCCGCAGTTGAAGTCGTGGAGGTCGACCTGCGCGAGCTGGCGCGTCACCCAGTTGAACAGGCGCGAGGGGAGCCGCTTGGAGGCGGGATCCTGGCGCCGGCGCTTCCAGCCGGAGACGAGGTCGAGGTCTTCCTCCTCCAGCTTGGCGAGGAAGCGCGGGATCTCCTCCGGGTCGTCCTGGAGGTCTCCGTCCATGGTGATGATGATGATGCCGGTGCAGTGGTCGAAGCCGGCGCAGAGGGCGGCGGCCTTGCCGAAGTTGCGGCGCAGGCGGACCAGCTTGACCCGAGGGTCGCGCTCGCGCGCCTCGCGCACCTGCCTGGGCGTGCCATCCGATGAGCCGTCGTCCACGAAGACGATCTCGAACGAGCGGCCGAGCCGGCTGAGCACGTCCGTGACCCGCCGCGCCAGCTCCTGGACCGTCTCGGCCTCGTCGAGCACCGGCACGAGGACGCTGATCTCCACTTCCTCGGGCGCAGGAGTCGGCACGGGAGGTCTTCCAAACGGAACGGGCTGGCTCATCGGCGCGTATTGTAACAGGGGAGTACAATTCCGCCCCGTGAAGCCGGCCCCGATGAAACAAGTGTCCTGGGCCGTGCTCGGCCTCCTCCTCGCGGCGACGGTCGCCGCCGCCGCGACGCTGGACCGCCGCGATTGGCCCGCGTTCGTCGGCGACGAGGCCACCTACCTGATGGAGGCCCAGAGCCTCGCCTGGGACTTCGACCTCAAATACACCCGCCAGGATCACGACCGCTTCGTGGCGCAGTGGGGCCGGCCGCCCGAGGGCCTGATCCTGCAGAGCGTCGACGGCGGCAAGACCCTGGTCTACGGCAAGCCCGCGGCCTATCCGCTCTTCATCGCGCCGTTCGTGCGCGTCTCCCCCACCCGCGGCGCGGCGGTGGCCAATGCCCTGCTGCTCGCCCTGGCTACCGTGATGGCCGGCCGCGCTCTCCAGCGCCGGATCGGGGACGCGGCCCCTCTCTGGGTCGCGGCCTGGGTGTTCGCCTCGGTGACCTTCGCCTACGTGTTCTGGGTCCACTCCGACCTCTTCCTGATGTGTTTGGTCGCCATCGCCCTGGCCATGGTGTCCGAAAAGGGCTGGGCGGCCGGAGCCCTGCTGGCGATCGTCATGATTTCCCGTCCCCTGTACGCGGGACTGCTTCTGGCCCATCCGGCGGCCCGGAAGAAGGTGGCGGTGGGCGCGGCAGCCCTCGTCCTCATCGCCACTCTCGCCAGCTTGGCGACCCGCGGGACCTGGACGAGCTATGGCGGCGACCGGCGGAGCTTCTACGCTTACACGGGCTTCCCGGCAATCAACGAAGTCGACTGGGCAGGGCAGATCGAGGAGCGGGGCACGCACACCTGGGTCAAGAAGGAGACGCTCAGGATGGGCTTCGACCCGCGCCAGTCGGGATGGAACGCCGTTTATTACCTGGTGGGCCGGCACGTGGGCATCCTCCCCTACTTCCTCCCCCTGGTCCTGGGCTTCCTCGCGTTCCGGCGGGGCGAAGGGAGGTGGATGCTGGTCCTGGCCGTGGTCCTCGCCGCGGCGGTCCTGTTCTGGCTGCGGCCGTTCAACTTCTACGGCGGCGGCGGGTCGATGGCGAACCGCTACTTCCTGCCGCTCTATCCGGCGCTCTGGTTCCTGGCCGCGCGGCCGGTCCGGCCGGCGTTGGGGGCTCTCGCCGCGGTCCTGGTCACGCTGCTGGCGGCGCCCTTCCTCCTGCCGCTGTGGTCCGCGCCCCGGATCTTTCCCCTGGCGTCCGAGGGCGGCTACCGCTACGTCTCCGACGCGGCCCGCCGCTGGCTCCCGTTCGAGACCACCCTCTCTCACCTGAAGCCTTCCGGCCGGGAGGACTTCGTCCACAATCTCCTCTGGATCCGCCTCCTCAGCCCGAGCGTGAGCCCCGACGGGGACCGGCTGCGCCTGGCGCCCGGCGAGCCGGGGGATCTCCTGATCGGCAGCCCGCAGCCGCTCGCGGGCATCCAGCTTCGGCAGCCGGACGGGACGACCGGGCGGCTCCAGCCCGGGGTCCGGGCCCGCCACCGCATGTGGTGGACCGACGACTACTACCTCTACGAGCTGAAGCTCGAAAGCCGTCCGGAGGGCGCGGTCTTCCAGCTCTTCCCCGAGTGGAATGGCTAGCGAGCGCCGGAAGAAGATCTTCCTCGCCGGGATCTCGGTCCTGGTGACGCTGCTCCTCGCCGAGGCCGCGCTGCGCATCCTCGGCATCGGCGCGATCCGCCGGGGCTCCCCCTGGTTCGCGGGGGGCAACCATCCGCGCTACCTGTTCCAGGCCGACCCCGTGAGCGGGTACGCGCTGCGGCCCGGATTTCGCGGCCGGGAGGTCGCCTTCACCGGCGAGTTCGAGATGCCGGTGGAGATCGGCCCGCTCGGCATGCGCGAGCACCCCCACACGGCCGGCCCCAGCCCTTCGATCCTGGCTCTCGGGGATTCGATGACTTTCGGCGAGGGGGTGCCGGCCGACCGCACCTGGGCAGCGGTCCTGGAGCGCGAGTCCGGCTTCCGGGTCTACAACGGCGGCGTCCCCGGGTACAGCACCTGCCAGATGACGGGGCACGCCCGTGCCCTCCTCCCCCGCTTGCGGCCGGACTTCGTCGTCGTCACCCTCTCCCCCCATTGGGACCGCAACCGGTGCGACAACCCCTTCCTCTACCTGGACGGGTACATCGTCTCCGAGCGCCACCTGGAGCGCATCCACCTGATCGGGGGCAATCTCTATCTCGGCGACACCCGCTTGCCGGGGATCGGGACCGCGACCGCCTGGGCGAAGCACGTTTCCTACCTGGCGCGGCTCGCCCTGCCCCCTTTGGGCGACGCCGCCCGCGCCCTGACCCGCGAGAAGGAAGAGGCGGTCCATCCTTCCCCGGAGCCAACCGTGCAGGCCCTCGCTTCGATCCGCGACCAGGCAGGGACCGGATTCCTCGCCGTGCTCATCGAGAGCCGCGGCCGGGAGTACGAAATCGACCGCGCCAACCTGGAGGAAGCCCTGAAGGCGAAGGGCATCCCCTACCTCTCCCTCGACAGCGTCCGGGCCGACTGGCCGCGCCTCCGCTACCCTCGCGACCAGCACTGGAACGAGGCCGGTCACCGCGCGGTCGGTACGGTGCTCGCTCCGCTCGTCCGCGCCCGCTTGTCCCGATAGACTTCGGCAAAACCTCGCGGGGAGACCCAGACCCGCTCATAGCCGATCCGGAGCTGCCGCCAGAGCGAGCGGATCGCCGGATGCCCCCGGTCTGTGGGAACCTGCCAGATCAGCACGTAATCCACCCGGCCGCCGGTGCGCCTCGGATAGGTCAGGAACTCCACCCAGGGCGGCACCCTCTCGGCCCAGTACCCCTGGGCGATGTGGCGGTACGGATTCAGCTCCGGGCGGTAGTGGACGGGAAAGTAGCCTTCGTAGTCGGCCGCGTAGAGCCGCAGGTCGGCCACGGGCTTCCCGGCCGCGATGTGCGACCCGGCGTGTACGAAAGGCTGGACACGGTACGAAAGCTCTGAGCCGTCCGGTCCCGTGCCGAAGTGAGAGTAGGACAGGGGGAGCACCGTGCTCCCCTCGGGGATCCTCTCCCCGGCGGAGACGTACTCGGCCAGGTAGCCGTCGAGGACGCGCCAGCGGGTCCAGAGCAATCCGAGCAGCGCGAGGGAGAGGCCGATCGCCGCGGCCTGGATCCCCCGTCTCAGGGGTGCGGGAGGGTCGGACGCAGCAAGCCAGAGGATGAGGGCGAAGAAGGGGAAGAGGCTCAGCCGCAGCTCGAGGAACCCGCCGACTCCCACGCTCGAAGGCACCACGAGGACCAGCGCGACGAAGACCACGAAGACCGCGAGCCACCTGCTCTTTCGAGCCCGGAGAGCCAGGATGCCGAACAGGACCGCGACCGCGTAGCCGAGATAACGGGTCCGGGGATCGAACGAGGCCAGCACCTCGGCCGTCAGGAGCTTCGCGAGCTTCTCCCGGACCGGGATCGAGATGGTTTCCGACGCCGCCCGGCCCACGAAGAGGAGCATCAGGACCAGCGTGGGCAGGAAGGCCAGGATCGTGGGCAGGACGATTCGGCGCCGCAGATCGAACAGGGACAGAGTCCCGATCGCCGCCAGCAGCGCCCCCACCGAAACCACGTGGCAAAGGTAGACCCAGAGCGTGAGGATGGCGAAGACGGTCCCGTGAAGCCATCCCAGCCGCTCCCGGTGCCTGAGCCAGTACCCCAGGGCGAAGAAGAACGCCACCAGGCTGCAGCAGAAGTTGTAGAAGCCCATCCCCAGCAGGTAGTTGTAGGTGAACGGCAGGGCGAGCAGGGCGAGGTAGGCATTGCGCGGCTCCACTGCCCGCACCGCGTAGCGCACCGACAGGGGGAAAAGAATCACGTACGCGCTGAGGAAGATCTTCTCCGCCAGCGCCAAAGGGAGGAATCGCAGAACGTGGGCGAGCAGGAAGTAGACGAACCAGTTGGTGATCGCCCCCGGCTCGAGCACGAAGTACTCGCGCAGCACCTGCCCACCGGGTCCGCCGTACTCGCGCAGGATGTTGGCGATGGCCAGGTGGGCAGGGCCGTCCTGGGACGGGAAGTAGGAGAGAGTCCAGATCGGGACGAGCTGGACCGCGATCAGCGCCCCAAGCAGCAGCACCTCTCGCTTTATTTGTGCCGCCACAGCTCGGCAAGCCCCTCCGGAGAGACATGGACCCGCTCGTAGGCTCCGAGCTGGCGCCGAACGTCCTCGGCTCCCCGCTCGTCCGCCGCGGGCCAGACGAGCAGCACGTAGTCGATGCGTCCCGGATAGCCCTGGAGGTTCACCCGGGGCGGCTGGGCCTCCAGGTCGAGCGGGTCGCTGGCGAGGTGGACGAAGGGGTCGCGCTCCGGACGGTAGGTGAGCGGAAAGTAGTCCTCGTGCGCCTCGTAGAGGGCCAGGTCCACCAGCGGCACGCGCGCCGCCAGGTGGCTCCCCGCATGGACGAACGGCCAGGTGCGGAAGGTGAGATCGTCCCCGCTGCCGTCCTCGTCCTCCCCGGCATTGGAGAAGGACAGGGTCAGCAGCGTGCGCCGGGGCTGGAGGTGCGGAGCCGCGGTCAGGATGTCGGACAGGTAGGCGCCCAGCCCCGCCCAGATCGAAAACATCGCGGCCAGGAACCCGAGGGAGACCGCGGCGCCCGCCGAGCGGATCGCGAGCCGGATCGCCTCCGGGAAGGAGAACGTCCCCAGCCAGAGGATCAGCAGCAGGAAAGGAAAAAGGTTGAGCCGGTGGGTGACGAATCCCCCCTGTCCCATCTCGTTCGGGGCCGCGAAGTAGATTCCGATGAGGAAGAGGCAGGCGAAGAGGAGCCCGTCGCCTGGCAGCAATTGTCTTCTTCGGAACCGGCGCGACAGAGCCGCCACCGCGAGAAGACCCAATAGCGCGGCAAGCGCAATCGAGAAGACCACGAGCCGGGTGTCGAGCGATACCAGGGAGTAAAGGCTCGCGAGCTGCCTGGCCTTGGCCGCAAAAGTCATGTCCGACACCTTGCCGCCGATCCGGTCCTGGAAGAACGACAGCAGGAGCACCACGGACGGAGCCGAGGCCAAGAGCGGCGCCACGAGCCCGCTCAGCGACCGCAGCCGGAGGGTGCGCCACGAGGCGAGCGTCAACAGCGTCCCCACCAGCACCGCCAGCGTGACCGGATGGCAGAAATAGGTCCAGAGGATCAGGAGCGCGAGGATGGCCGTGCGGCCGATCCCGAGACGCCCGCGATGCCGCAGCCAGAACCCCACGGAGAAGAGAAACGCGGGCAGGCTGAAGCAGAAGTTGTAGAAGCCCATGTTGAGCAGGAAGTTGTAGATGAAGGGGAAGCTCAGGAAGGCGAGGAATCTTGCTCGCGGCCGCAGCGCATAGCGGACGGAGAGAGGCAGCAGGATCACATACGCCGAGAGCAGCACCTTCTCCGCCACCGGCAGAGAAAAAAAGCGGAGGACGTCCGAGAGCAGGAAGAAGACGAACCAGTTGGGGACCGCCTCCTCGTTGCGGACGAAGTACTCCCGCAGAGGGTGCCCCTCGGGCTCGCCGTACTGCCGAAGGGCGTGGGCCATCGAGAGATGAGCCGGGCCGTCCTGGGTCGGAGCGAACGGCAGCAGCCAGATCGGCAGCAGGTGGAGCACGATCAGGGCGGCGAAGAGCCATCCTTCCTGGCGGCGAGCGGTCACGGGGGCGAATGGTATCGCTTATCATGCCCCCCTCGTGGACACCCCCCGCAAGCTCAGCGTCGTGATCCCTTGCCTCAACGCCGCGGCCACGCTGGGGGACCAGCTCGAAGCCCTGGCGGGCCAGAGCTGGCCCGGCGAGTGGGAAGTGATCGTGGCCGACAACGGCTCGACCGACGGCTCCCGCGCTCTCATCGAGCAATACAAGAACCGTATCCCGGGGCTCCGGGTGGTGGACGCCTCGGGCCGGCGAGGTCAGGCCCATGCCCGCAACGTGGGCTCGGCCGCGGCAACCGGGGACGCCCTCCTCTTCGTGGATGCGGACGACCAGGTCGCTCCCGGCTGGCTGGAAGCCATGGCCAAGGTCCTCGCGCAGCACGATTTCGTGGCCTGCCGCTACGACAACCAGGCGCTCAACCCGGCCTGGGTGCAGCGCACCCACCTGAACCCGCAGAAAGATGGAGTGACCCGCTACGACTACCCGGCCTTCCTCCCCCACGCCGGAGGCGGCGGCCTGGGAGTGTGGCGCTCCGCGCACGAGGAGGTCGGCGGCTTCGACGAGTCCATGCCCGCCCTGGAGGACACGGACTACTGCTGGCGCCTCCAGCTCGCCGGCCACGAGCTCGCCTTCGCGCCGGACGCGGTGGTGCGCATCCGCCACCGCCACGACCTGGGCAGCATCTTTCGCCAGGGAGTGAGCTATGGCAAGCACAACGTCCTGATCTACAAGAAGTACCGCACCCGGGGCATGCCCCGCCTCGGCTGGCTCCCCGGCGCCCTCCGCTGGATCAAGCTGCTCGTGAAGACTCCCGTCATGCTCCTGACCCGGGAAGGCCGCGCCCGCTGGCTCTGGCAGCTCGGCTGGAGGCTCGGCCGCCTGGAAGGGTGCTGGAAGTACCGAGTGATCGCGCCGTAGACGCACGCGCCCGAGCCCCGGCGCCAGCCCCGGTCGGAAATTTCGGAGCATCCGGAGGTCCGGCAGAGTGCAAGCGGGGCAGAGATGCTCCGAATCGGCCGTGCTCCGGCCCCGCTCAAGGTCGAGATGCTCCAACTCGACCCCGAGTCGCAGCATCTCGACCGTGAGCGGCAGCCGCTCGTGAACGAGTTGCAGCATCTCGGCTGTCTTTTGGAGCATATTGGGAGCATCGGGGCCTGCCGATCCTCGATTCGGAGCATAACGGCTCCGAGAGGCTGCCGCAGCCGGTGTGTATGCTGCAAACTCCGGGCATTTTCCTGCCGCCGACGCCCGGTATGCTGAGACTCGGCAGTGAGTCGCAGCATCCCACGGGGGGGCAGGAACCGCCGGGGGGAGGTCCGGTCCCTCCCCCCTGGGAGGGGGGTGGCTGGAAACGGGGGGAGGTTAGGAGGGGGGAGCCCCAGTAACGAATCCCCTTCCTACTCCGCCCCCTCCCTACCCCTCCGGACCTTCGCCGCGATCACCTCCAGAACCCCCTCTGGATTCTTCAGAACCTCATGGTTCCAGAACCTCAGCACCCGGAACCCCTGCTCCTCCAGCCATGCATCCCTGGCTTCGTCCCGAGCGTCACCAAGATGCTGCCCGCCGTCGATCTCGATCACCAGCCTCTGCCGGAAGCTGGCGAAATCAACGATGTACGGACCGATCGGAACCTGCCTACGGAATCGCGCTCCCAGGGCTCCGCCCCGAAGCTCCCGCCAGATTCGACGCTCGGCATCGGTCATGTTCTGCCGCAGATCCCGGGCGTGGCGGGTGCGCTCGTCGTCGATCATGGGGTGGCGGAACAGTGGCAGATTTTACCGAAAAAGGGAACGCCGTGGTTGCTGGGGCTCCCCCCTCCTAGCCTCCCCCCGTTCCCAACCGCCGCCCGCCCAGGGGGGAGGGACCGGACCTCCCACCTCTCGAGGAGGGGCTGTAAACAGGTGGGCGGAAGGGTCCCTCCCCCCGGCGAGGGGGAGGGTTGGCTCTGGGGGGAGGTTAGGAGGGGGGAGCTCCGTCATCCACCGATCTTTGCTTCCGCACAGACGCTCTCCCCATCTGATACGCTCCCGCCCCGTCATGAGAGTCCTGGTCACCGGCCACAACGGCTACATCGGCAGCGTCATGGTCCCCCTGCTGCAAGCGGCGGGGCACGAGGTCTTCGGGTTCGATGCGGACTTCTTCGAGCCCTGCCTGCTCGCGGGACAGAAGACCGCGGAGATCCCATCCCTCCGCAAAGACCTCCGCGACGCCGAGCTGCGCGATCTCCAGGGGTTCGAGGCGGTCCTTCATCTGGCCGGGCTGTCCAACGATCCGCTCGGCAACCTCGACTCGTCGCTGACGTTCGACATCAACGACGCGGCCTCGATCCGCTTCGCGCGGCTCGCCAAGCAGGCCGGGGTGAAGCGCTTCCTCTTCTCCTCCTCGTGCAGCACCTACGGCGCGGCCGGGGACGACTTCCTCGACGAGAGCGCCGCGTTCAACCCGGTGACCCCCTATGGGATCTCCAAGGTGCGCCTGGAGCAGCAGCT